>JBNKLH010000008.1:0-15410 GCA_050292255.1 Candidatus Altimarinota bacterium
GGAAATTGCTTTCTCTGGGAAAGTGACAGACTTGTCTGACAAACCTCTTTCAAAGAAAGCAAAAGCGGAGCTTCTCCGACGAAAATGGGTGCGAAACGACAGAAAAGATGTGAGCGGAGACTATGTTGGAGAGTGGCATTGGGTCGAAGAATTTATCGAAGATCAATCTTTGAAATCAGATGCACGCGGAGAATTCAAAGGATCCTTTGATCGACCAGAAGCCTCTGGAGAATATACATTGCGAGTTATTTCCACAGACGAAAAAGGACGAGAAGCCAAAAGTGATCGATATTTTTATGTCTGGACTTCGAACCGAGACGACTATGCGATTCGCCAAAATGAGACCAACAAAATTCTTCCTCTGTATCTCGACAAAGATGATTACGCGGTGGGCGAAGAAGCATCTGTACTCTTTCCACATACCGAATGGAAAATCTCACGTGCGCATGTCACGATTGAGCGCGGAACCGTCCTCGAAGAATTGACCCCAGACCTTGAGACACAGCAATCCACATTTACCGTTGAAAACTGGATGGCACCGAACGTGGTCGTTTCTGTGTTGATCGAAGGGGTTGATGCGGAAGGCAAACCACAAGTCAGATGGGGGGCGATCAATGTGCCAGTGAAGGATCCAAGTCATACTTTAGACATTGAGATCACGCCGACAGAAACCCAATTTAAACCGGGCGAAACAGCCACCTTAAAAGTCCAAACGAATGTCCAAGGAGAAGGTGTGCCGGCCGAGGTGACGATTTCTGTGGTAGATCAAACACTCTTGGCNCTCAAATCTCGACCAAAGCTGGAACTCTGGAAACAGTTCTTGGCGGATTTACCTTTGGGAGTAAAAACGACGCATACGCTGGCGAACTTTTTGTCAGAAAAAGACTTGGAAGAAATTTACGATAAGGTGGCCAATATTCGTGCAGCTGCAGAAAGTGCTTTTGGTGGAGGGGGAGGAGGAGACAAAGGAGAAGAATTTAAGCCCCGAGGAGATTTCCGAGATACGGCAGCCTTCATTGCGAAAGTAGAGACAGACGAAAACGGATATGCAGAAGTAGAAATCAAACTCCCAGACAACCTCACGAAATGGCATGTGTGGGGAGTCGGTGGGACGAACGAGAATGCCTTTGGAGAAACAGAAACCGAATTTACAGCAACACTGCCAGTGCTGATCACGCCGATCGTGCCAAACTTTTTCCGAGTGGGCGATGAGACTGAGATGGGCGTGCTTATCCGACGAAATATCTCCGATCCGGAGACAGAAGACGTGGTGGTGAGACTCACGTTGCCAGAAGTATTTGGTCAGGAAACCTATGAGAAAACCGTGACGGTGGGCGAAGAAGCGCGGGTATTTTTCCCCGTGTCTATCCCATATGACCGAGAAGATTTGAATGAAGAACAGATGGCAACATTCTCAGTGGTCATCGAGACGAAAGAATCCGGAATGAAGGACGGATTTGAACTTACACGAAAAATCATTCCGCCCGTGATCGCCACAACGGCAGCAGAATTCTTGGATGTAAAAGAAGCACAGTCTTTGAATCTCAAAACAGACGACCGATCGCTCAAATCAACACTCACACTCAATGTGTTTGGAACATTGATCGACCGACTCCAAAAGTTTGTCGATGAAGCGCGGGAAATGAACTACGGATGTAGCGAACAACGGATGACGTACTGGACCAGTCGGATTTTGCAAGAAGCGTTATTTGCCAAAGTCGGGCGTCCTCATGACCCGATGAAGAAAGAAGACTTACAAGACACTGTGGACTATCTCCTCAAATCACAAGCTGAAAACGGAGGATTCCATTTCTGGAGTTCTCGACAATACTGGAATACGCCAAGTGCGTGGTTGACGACACATATTCTTGAGTTTGCCCCAGAATGGGAAGCGGTTTCTTTCCCAGAAGAAAATCTGGCAAAGGCTCGAAACTGGCTCCGAGACGAGGTATTGCGTCCGTGTGAAGAAACAAAAGAAGGATACGTCTGTCATATCAGTGACACGGTGCGACAAAATGGAGCGTATGTCTTGCTTCGAGATGGGGCGATGAAACCGGGACAGCTGGATTTCTTCCTTGATTATCTCGATTCATTGGAATCAAAAATCTGGTTTGCGCGAGCGACAGATCTCTTTTCTTCACAAGAGTTATCTCCCAAAACAAAAGCGAAAGAGGCTGAAATTGATGAAGAAATTGATCGACTCATGAATGCCCGGGATCGATATGTTTTCTGGTCAGAGGATAAAGAATATTGGAGCTTCTTTTCACAGGACGAACGCCTCACTGCGATGATTTTTGATCGTTGGTTGGCACAGGATACACACTCAGAATTGCAGGCAAAAGTAGCGCGATACTTGGCCGATACCAAATCACAATTATCTGGAAATACCGCATTGCGAACACTCTTGGCGTTGCGAAACTTCGAAGCACAAACACCAGAGGAAAACTTCCCGGCAGATTTTGAAATTACAACGGAAGATAAAACATTTGAAGGGACACTTGATGAACCACTTTCACACATCAAATCAACCGTGAAATTGGATGAGGGAGAAGATTACGAAGTGGCACTGACTTCTCCGAATGACAAATCATTCTATACCGACGTAGAGTTGAATGAGGTGTTCCCGGCACGAGAACTCCAGCCGATCAATAAGGGATTTTGGATTGAACGAAATTACTACGAACTCAGTGATACCAAGTTTGAAACACCGATTACAAACCTTGAAATCGGGGAAAACTATCTCGTGAGAGTTAAAATCGTGGCCCATTCTCCACATCGTCAGGTGGTGATCGAGGACAGTATTCCATCTGGAGCCGAAGGCATTAACTTGGACATTGAAAACGAAGATCAACGGCTGAAAGAATACACACAAGAAAATAATGAAGCAGGAATTCGGCCTTGTTGGGGATGGTGCCGACCGCAGGTAAGTCATCAAGAATTTTATTATGACAAAGCCCGATTCTTTGTAGAAACGCTCCTACCAGGAACACATGAATTTAAATATCTCGTCCGTGCCCGATTAGCCGGGACATACGAGCAAACTCCGGCAAAAGTATTGGAAATGTACTATCCAGAAGTCATGGCGACGAGCGCGGGAGCTGAGATAGTGATTGAGTAAGGAGATTCTGAACCCGGGGGTGGAAATGTGTCATACATGTCTTCACCCCGGGTTCTTTTTTGACTTTCTCATCCTGGGGTATTGTTTTCCAAATTTGACATTCGCCGCAAATACAAGAAAATATGATAGATGCGGTTAAAATACGCGGAAGTTATCTCCGAGGCGTGGGACATAGCGTCGACCAAAAAAAAGCTTGCATGGCTTGTCTTTGGTCCGAACATGGCTTTTATCTGCGTGTTTGTGGCGGAGATCGCGTATCAGTATTTCATGACCTTTGAGGAGTTTGGGAAATTCGCTCATGGGTTTACTTTTGGAAAGATTGGAGTGGGGATTTCTTTTTTGGTAGAGCATGGATTGATTGGATGGGCTATTGTCTTTGGACTCTTAGTTGCATTGTTTTCATTCCTGTTGCCCGCTTGGATCGAAGGGACGCTGGTGCTTTCTATCCGCCAGATTTTTGGACATCCTGAAAAACGACTTTCCATTCGTCAAAAGATTATCGAGGGGTTTGATTACTTCTTTCAACTCTTTGAATACCATGCCGTGGTATCGCCCTTTAAGCTGTTGTCGATCATTTTTTATGCCATTACATTTTATCGCTACTATCACGGGGATTTGTTTGATCATGTATTGCTTCCAGGGCTGATTGGATTTTTTATTTTTTCTTTGGTTATCCATCTTTTCTTTGCTTATTCTGCATATTATATCGTGCTAGAGGATGTAAGTTTTGGAAAAGCAATTCGAAAGAGTGTGGCGCTGGTGTTCCTTAATTTTGGGACGACTTTGATGTTGATTTTGTTGATGTTGCTTGTAAATCTGCGAGTGTTTATCAATATTTTCTTTGTGTTGGGAGTTCCGGCCGGAGTGTGGGCTGTGTTTTCATACTTTGCAAAATCAGATTGGCTTGGGGTCGCTATGACCGGGGCTATTTTGATCGGAGTCGCGGTGTTGTGTTTTGTAGCGTATCTGACGAGCGTGTTGGAGGTCTTTTCAACGGCCGTATGGCAACGAGCTTTTATTCAACTGCGTGCAAACCAAGAGGCCCTTGCGTCTCCTTTGGAAGATGAATCAGAGCCAGATGAAGCAGAAGAAGTATCAGAAGAAGGGGCTGAGATGATCAAACCTCCGGTGATGCCTGATATGCCAGAATCTCAGACTTTGGAGACACCAAAACCACCCGTTATACCAGAGTCATCGGGAGAATCTGCGGATCTAGAATCTCCAAAGCCTCCTGTGATCCCCCACCAATAAACCGCAATGAAACTTTCTCGTAAAACAATTATTATCTTGGCTTTGTGCGGGATGGTGATATTTTTTCTGTTTCGAGAATGGCGGATTCAGCAAGCACCGGTTCTACAAATATTAGGAGAAAAAAATGCATTGCTTATTGTGCATCGGCAGAATCTCTTTGGCTTTGGCGATATTGATTCTATCCAGCCGTCTGTCCGCTCAATGACGTCGTATTTTTCTCGGCAGAAAGTAGAAAATATCTTTGATCTTGAAGTGGGCCAGGAGATGAAAGGAGAAAATTTTTCCATCCAAAAACTTTCACCAAATGTTGTACGTGGTGAGTGGGAAGGAAAATCCTTTTTCTTTTTTGCTGATGATTTCACAGATTCGGAACGAGGCGAGATTGTTTCCTCTGGCGTTTCTTTAGAGTCGGATTATTGGGTTATGAGACAAAATCGACTCAATGATTTTTTACCGAAACCCAAAGAAGGCATCCTCTTCGTTGGAGAGAGAACGCCTTCTGAAAAAACACGTGATTGGTGTACGGAATATGATATTCCTCTCGTCACAGAAGGAGAAACAGGAGGATTTTTGGTGAAATATAATGACACTATTTCTTCGGTTTTTTCGCGAAAGGACTAATGAAAAATTCAACAATTTCACTTACTTTTGGAAGTCGTACCAGGATAGTATTTCCTTTTTTTTGTATAGTGGTCGCTTCTACAAAGTAAGATTCTGCTTGTTTTACAGTAGCATCATTTGCATCAATAACGGCACTAGAAGCTTTTTCTGAATCTTTAATTTTTTTATTTATTTCTTCTGCCGTTTCTAAATTTTCTTCTCCAAGATCTTTATTGGGATTTTCTTTTTTCTTTTTAACAGGTGGAATGGTGTCAGCAACATGTTTTTTTACTTCATAAGAGGATTCAATAACTCCGTCATGAGCCCCTCCTTCTGCGGATTTGATATTGTTGTTTATTTGGGATATCTCTAAAAGTTGTTCTTTTGTAAGAGGAGGGAGTGGTTTTTTAGGTGCCATAGGAAATGATTATTCTTTTCGAGCATTAAAATATTTATTAAGAACATTTCTGTCAAGAAGTAAAGTGCTGGATTTTCTCAAAAATTGTGATACGCTCCAAGTCCTATGAAGCTCAAAAAATATAGCGCTCATCAAGTAATCCAAGACCGAGAGAAGGGGCTTGTGTTTTTGCGTGAGCTCATCAAAACACCTCCCAAAGACACGAAAGAGCTTGAAAAAATGAAACGGGCTTTTTGTGCGAAGCATGGGACGACGCCTTTTCTCAATCGAGAGTTGGTGGTGCTATTGGATGAAATGCCAGGGAAAGAAGATCGACAAAAACTTGAAAAAATTCTGACCAAACGTGCGGTCAGAACCATCTCTGGGGTGACACCGATCGGGATTTTGACCAAACCGTTTCCGTGTCCGGGGCAGTGTGTATACTGTCCGACCGAGGCCCGAATGCCCAAGTCTTATCTCAGCTCTCAGCCGGCGGCGGCACGAGCATTGCGAAATAAATTTCATCCCTACAAGCAGGTGCACAATCGGATCATTGCTTGCCAAGAATCTGGTCACCCGACATCAAAATTGGAAGTCATTGTGATGGGAGGGACATGGAGTTTTTTGCCACACAAGTACCAGAGTTGGTACGTGCGAAATGTGTTCAAAGCAGCAAATGAAATGAGTGGAGATAGAGACGCGATTAATCACGTTTCTACTCTTCGACAAGAACAAAAGATCAACGAAACCGCAGATCATCGCGTGATCGGGCTTACTCTCGAGACGCGGCCAGACTGGATCACCGAAGAAGAATTAGTCCGAATGAGAAAGCTCGGATGTACGCGGATCGAGATCGGTGTGCAGACATTGGACGATACCGTTTCCAAAAATACAAAACGGGGACATTACCGAAAACATGTCGCGCAAGCGACGAAACTTATGCGAGAATACGGATTTAAATTTTGCTATCACCTCATGCCCGGACTGCCTGGTTCAACGCCAGAGAATGATTTGCAAATGATTCGCGAAGTGTTTGAAGGGGTAGATTTTAAGCCTGATTTTGTAAAAATCTATCCGTGCCAAGTATTGCCAAACTCAGAACTCGCTGACTGGTGGAAAGATGGAAAATTCAAACCACTTGATGATGCGGCGTTGGTAAAATTGCTCTTGAAAATGAAAGAGTTCATCCCGCCGTGGACACGGGTAATGCGACTCCTCCGTGATATTCCGGTGGGAGATACGTTAGATGGAGTGAAGTTTTCCAACCTTCGTCAGATTATGAAAAAGCAGCCGAAGAAGTTACGAGAGTTATTGGGAGAAAAAGATTTTTTTGAGATAGCGGGGCCCCCGCGGCGCGAATGCGGCGTGGGGAGAGACGGAGAAGACGGAGCAAATCGAGCATCAGAAAAACAGATGCGAGATAGCGAAGTCTATAACGTCGACTGGCCTTGTCAGTGTATTCGTTGTCGAGAAGTCGGATTCCAAAATCACGAAGTTGGGACACCGATTCTCAAACGTCGCGATTACGAGGCGGCGGGAGGGACGGAGACCTTTCTCTCTTTTGAAAGTGAAGATGAAAAAGTCCTCTATGCGTTGCTTCGACTGAGAAAACCAGAGACCGGATTTAAACCAAAATACTTCCGATCAGTGCTCAAAAATGCGGCATTGATTCGAGAGGTACATTCGTATGGTTCAGAGATTTCTGTCGGAGATGAAACGGGAGTTTCTCGAGGGCAACACAAGGGACTAGGGAAACGTTTAATTGCAGAAGCCGAAAGAATCGCAAAAGAAGAATGGGGACTCAAAAAAATGACCATTATTGCGGGAGTCGGGACGCGAGAATACTATCGGAAGTTTGGGTACGAGGCGCGGTGTACGTATATGACCAAGAAGCTGAACTAGCTTTTTCGTCCGGCCCAGATAATAAGTCCAAAAATAAAAAGAACGGCTACACCAAGAGCGATCATTTTTTCAAATCCCTGGAATAATACGGCAATAGTTCCAAGCCCCGCGGAAAGAGCCATGATCACCAATGTAGAAGTTTTTTCCCCGAGTTTTCGAGCGAGGTTATGATGAAAATGTTTTCGGTCTCCATGCCAAGGGGCTTTTTTTTCAATAAACATTCGTCTCAGAGTCACAACAACGACATCAATAAGCGGAATACCCAAAACGAGCAATGTGGTCGCAATTTTAGCTCCGGAAAAGATCGACATGACAGCGAGCAAGAATCCCATGGTCTGAGATCCCGTGTCGCCCAGAATAATTTTTCCTCTCCAAAAGTACCAAAACCCCCCAAGACAGAGCCCAGAAAAGAGAAAGCTCGCCTTTGTCAGGCTTGCATGAGCCGGATCAAAAAAAAGTTCTGGGCGCATCATCCCCAAAATTCCAAGAAACAAAAATCCAATTCCTGCGGCACCAGGGGCTAATCCCTTGATCCCATCAAAAAAATTCATGGCTGTTTGGAGCAGAAAAATCCATGAAATAGTAAGCAAAAAAGAAATAATGGGGAAATGTGCTAGTTCGAAATTTGTGGCGTGAAAAGGGTCTCCGATAAAATCAATCCTGACGCCAGCCAAAAAGATGGCACTGGCGATCCCCAGCTGAATGAAAAATCGCAAAAAAGGCGAAAGGGGTTTTCGGTCATCCCAAAAACTCAGAATTCCCAAAATCAATACAGCGGGCGCAAGGATCCAGAACTGTGTATCAAGAAACATTCCGGCGGAAGAAAGCCCTAAAATAATGACGGCTAAAAATAAAAACACGAGCCCTCCTGGGTATGGAAGTTTGTCTCGTTTGAGTCCATAGCGTTCCGGGAAATCAAGGAGCTTCCATTTCGGAAATTTCTTAATCGCAAGTTGAGTCAGTGCAAAAGCAACGACTCCACCGGAAAAGAAAATTTTGAATACTTCAAACCACGTCATCGAAATGAGTGTAGCAGAAAATATTTTTTAAGGCAGTTTGATCACGTTTTTCACTTGGCTTTTTACGGACGATACGCATTCACGGATAGCGGGGATATGTTTGCAGGAATTGGCTTCAAATACATTGTCCCATGTTTCCTGAAAGAGTTTATGGAAAACATAGGGAGATTGCTGGGCAACGAAACGAAAATATTCCTCGTACTTAATGATTTGATTTTTGCTGTGTTCAGACTGAGCATTGTCCAAGATGTCATTTGTTTTGATAAATACGGCACGGACATTTTTGGCAATGGGGGGGAGATAGGCTTTCCGGACTTCGTGTTTGAGAAAAAGCATTTCCGATTTTGGAAGTACGTCGTTTAGGGCTTTATAAAACTCAATTACGTTTTTATCTGGGAGATCTTGTTTCAGATTTTTTACCGGAACATTGAAATGTGAAGAAATCGCTTTTCGAATAATTTGTGGACGGTACTTGTCGAGGAGCGGAAGGTCTTTATTGATTCGCGCTTGTTGTTCAGGACTTACATACCATTCTAGACTGGCTCCAGGCATATTCCAAAGGTCTCGTATTTCTCCTTTCCCATCCTCTTTATAGTCATGAAATAAAGCTTCGATAAGGAGCTCGGTCGGGTGTTGAGAAAGAATATCCAGTTTTTCTCGAGATTTTGCATCAAAAGCGCGTGGGTGTTTGTGATAGGTGTCTAGGATATCGACCACTCCAAATGCGGTTGCCAAACAGTGATTCACAACGAGCTCTTTTTTCTTGGTAAGTGGATTGATTTCATCTCTTCGTTTTTCTCCCCGATAAGAATGATCGAGCCAATCTGCAGCGGCAGTAACAATTTGAAGAAAATTTGGAACGTGCTTTTTCCAAAAGGGACTTTCCTGAAGACGAATAAGGAGTGCGTCACGAATAACGGATAGCGCAAGAATCCTGTCTCGGAGTACAATCTCATAGTCACTTTTGATATGCTTCTCCCAACGCTGGTTTTCAGCGTCTCTTTGTTGAAAAATGGTTGTTTTCTTAATATATTCTTCCCGTATAGGCATTGTTTCGTTTTTACTTATTTATTGTTTTTTGTCAAACTAGCGCTCTTCAGTAAAAATTCATACAATACGCACATGAAAAAATTTGCTGTTATCGGACATCCGGTTGCTCATTCCAAATCCCCACAGATTCATCAGGCGGGATTCCAAGAATTTGGAATTGAGGCGTCCTTTGAAAAAATAGATATTGCTCCTGAAGAGCTTGAAAATTGGGTAAAAAAAGATTTTTGCGAGCAATTCGCAGGAGTGGCGGTGACGTTGCCACACAAGATTGAAATCCGAAAATATATCGATCGAGAGAGTGAGGCGGCGCAAAAAATGGGAGCGGTAAATACGCTTATCAATAACGATGGTGTTATCGAAGGAACGAATACAGATGCGGTTGGTGTTTTGAAAGCGTTAGAAACAGTGACGGATGTAAAAGAAAAACGGGTGCTGGTCTTGGGTGCCGGTGGGGCGGCTCGAGCGGCGGTCTTTGCGCTCAAGACGGCGGGAGCGCAGGTGGCAGTTTGGAATCGAACGGTCGAAAAAGCCCAAACATTGGCGGATGAATTTGAAGTGGGCGTTGTTAAGTCGTTGGACGAGGTGGCTCAAATTGCAGAAAAGATTGATATCTTTGTGAATACGGTTTCTCTCAAGGCCGGGAAATTCTGGCCGGAAAACTTATTTTCCCAGAAGGATTCAGAGGCGCCGTGGTTTGCGTTTGATGCGAGCTACGAACCGCTTGAGACGATGTTTTTGCTGGATGCCGAAGCTCATGGGGCCGAGATTATCACTGGAGACAAGATGTTGGTCTATCAGGCGATTGAGCAATTCAAACTTTGGCACGGGATTGAGCCGGAACCAGAGGTTTTTGAAGATGCGTTTTTTGTATAACTAAAAAAAGAAGGCTTAAGGCCTTCTTTTTCTATGAGTTCATTTTTTTATTACTTCTTTTCTTCAATCAATTTTGGTTGTTCTTCCTCTCCCTCCTCTTCTGGAGCATCAAGCAGGAGAGAAATAGAGCTTACCAAATCTCCCTTTGATGATCGCATAAGGATCACTCCTTGTGTGGCTCTTCCGGCTGTTTTGATATCAGAGAGTGGAGTTCGGATTGTTTGTCCTCCTTTGCTGACCAGCAAGAGGTCTCCGGTTTGTCCGTTTATGATTACTCGTGCACCCGCTACCTTCCCCGTTTTTGCGGTGAGGTTCGCTACTTTGACTCCGCTTCCTCCTCGAGACTGACCTCGGTATTGGTCTACTTTTGTCATTTTTCCAAGTCCGTTTTCCATCACGACGAGGAGTTTTGCATCATCACTTTGGAGGAGATCCATTTCTACGACGGCGTCATCTCCTTTGAGTTTAATTCCTCGGACTCCCGCGGCGCTTCGTCCCATAGGTCGAACGTCTGCTTCTGGGAATCGAATAGATTTTCCATCTCGAGTCACGATAAAGACTTCGTCTTCTCCGCTTGAAACTTTGGTCCAGTCGAGTCGTTCTCCGTCTTTGATCTTACATGCGATAAGTCCTGATCGTCGGACATTTGTAAATTCAGACAAAGCCGTTTTCTTCACCGTTCCTCCGGTCGTACAGAAGAAGATGTATTCTCCGATGGATTGAGATAGGTTTAAGATCTCGGTCACTTTTTCTTCTGGTTGGAGTTGAAGCAAGTTGATGATTGGAGTTCCTTTTGCTTGTCGAGAAGCTTCTGGGATTTCGTACATTGGCAATGCAAATACTCGTCCGAGATTAGTGAAGAACAACAAGTCGTTATGGTTCGTTCCGTATCGAGCTTTTGCGATAGAGTCTTCGTCTTTTGTCTTTGCTCCGACGACTCCCACTCCTCCTCGTTTTTGAGTTCGGAAAGAAGATGGATTTACTCGTTTGATGTAGTTTTCTTTTGTGAGAACCACGAGCATTTCTTCATCCGGAATGGTGTCTTTTGCATTGAATTTTCCAAGCGCGTGAGAGTGAACAACCGTTCGTCGATCATCTCCGTATTTATCCGCTGCTTTTTGCATTTCTTCATCAATGATGTCGGCCTGTTTTTCTCGGGAAGCCAAAATCGCTTCGAGTTCTGCGATGAGTTTCAATTTTTCAGCCAATTCATCTTCGATCTTCTTTCGTTCGAGTCCGGCGAGTGTTTGCAATCGCATCTCGAGGATGGCTTTTGCTTGTCGTTCGCTGAGTCCAAATTTCTTAATCAAGTTTTCGGCTGCAACTTCTTTGGTTTCAGATTTTTTAATCGTTTCGATTACTTCATCGATGTGATCAAGCGCAATTTTCAAACCTTCCAAAATATGAGCTCGTTCTTTCGCTACATTCAAATCGAATTGTGTTCGTCGAACAATTACGTCGAATCGGTGTGCGAGGAAGTATTCGAGCACTTCTTTCAAATTGAGAAGCCGTGGATGAATTCCATTTACCAAGGCGATCATGTTCAAGTTGAACGACTTTTGCAATGGCGTTTGTTTGTAGAGTTGATTTAGGATTTTCTTTGGGTAGGCGTCTTTTTTGAGTTCGATAACCACTCGAATTCCTTCTCGGCTAGATGATTCGTCTCGGAGATCGGTAATCCCGACGATTTTCTTGTCTCGTACGAGATGCGCAATTTTCTCTACCAAGTCCGCTTTGTTCACTTGGTATGGGATTTCGGTCACGATGATCGCGTGCTTTCCTCCCTTGATTTCTTCAATGCTGGCTTTTGCTCGCATCATAACCCCCCCTCGTCCAGAGTGATACATTTCTTTGATGCATCCTCCGTCGTAGATAGAGGCTCCTGTTGGGAAATCCGGTCCTTTGATAAATTTCAACAAATCTTCAATCGTTGCTTCTGGATTTCGAAGCAAATGTGAAGTCGCTGCTACCACCTCTCGCAAGTTATGCGGAGGAATGTTGGTTGCCATCCCCACGGCGATCCCCATCGTTCCATTTAAGAGAAGTTGAGGGAGCACGCTTGGGAGCACGCTTGGTTCGGTCGTTGTCGCGTCGTAGTTGGGTCGGAAATCAACGGTTTTTTTCTCGATATCCGCGAGCATAGTTTCGGAGATTCGAGTCATTCGGGCTTCCGTATACCGCATAGCCGCTGGATTGTCTCCATCGAGAGACCCGAAGTTTCCTTGTCCGTCTACCAACGGATATCGCAGACTAAAATCTTGCGCCATACGTACCATGGACATGTATACCGCGCTGTCTCCATGCGGATGGTATTTCCCGAGTACGGCCCCCACCACGTTGGCGGATTTTCGGTATTTGGCTCCGGCACGGAGTCCGTTTTCGTGCATAGCGTACAAGATCCGTCGGTGCACAGGCTTCAACCCGTCTCGCACATCCGGCAAGGCACGACTAACGATCACGCTCATAGCATACGCCAAGAATGATTCTTCCATGTCGTCGACAATGTCGATTTTTGGTCCACTAAAGACCGGCATAGATTCTTCGGAATTCTCCTCTTCTCCTTCGGGAGCATCGGCAGAATCAGTTTCTACGTCTTCGTTTTTAGTTTCTTCTGGTTCCGGAGTAGTGTTTTCTTCTTCCGGAAAAAGCGAATTTTTGTTTGTATCTTCTGACATTCAGATAAATTTAGATCACGAGAATGGTACTGTTTTTTTGAGAAAATTCAATATACTTGTGATGATTTTTATCCTCTTTTTTTATGCATCGTCGGGCTCTCCGCATTAAGATTTTTGGTCAGGTTCAGGGGGTGTGGTTTCGTGGCTCGGCCCGAGAAAAGGCAAAAGAGCTGAATATCGTGGGATTTGCACGCAATGAAGTTGATGGATCGGTTTTTATTGAGGCCGTAGGAACGCCAAAGGCGTTAGACAGTTTTTTGACCTGGTGTCACGAGGGGCCGGATTTTGCACAGGTAGAAAAAATACAGGTAGAATCAATGGAAAATGTAGATTTTGATTCTTTTTTGATTTACTAGGAAATATTGACTTTGTTTGTCAAATGAGTATCACTGTCAGGCTTTCTAGAGTCAGATTTTTTAAATACTGTCTGTAGAGCAGATCTTTGACAGAACGAGTTTTTTAAAAGTTTAGTGAGAACCGTTTTGTGCATGGATTGTGCGCAGGATGGTTCTCGCTATTGAGGACAAGTTTTTAATTTAAATACGTATTTAGTGAAAAGTAGATTTTTAATCTTATTGTTCTCGTTATGTATACTGACGACAACAGTGAGTGCTCAAGATGCCGGTGTGTATCTTGGAGTTGATCCAATTTCTAGCATCACAGTCCCCGTGGGGAAGTTGGTGCATGGAAATTACCCGTCTGGAACCCTGGTTCCTTTCCGGTTTTTGTGCTCCGACAGTAGTGTCGTGTCCACCACGCCCAACGGTGTGGTATTGCTGGGTGATACCAGTACTATGAATGAAAAATTGAATACTCTTTTTGCGCTGTATTCAGAAGATCCCAAAACAGTTCAGGTCGAGTTTATAACGACAACACCTGATATTTATGTTGTTGATTCGACATGGGTGGACAGCATTCCTGTTCAAAAGGATACGTTGATCACTTTTATTGATACGATCCCTTACACAAATGAATTTGGCCAACCAGACACATTTTTTGTAGAGCAGGATACGTTGATCACTTTTGTCGACACGGTGGTGTCCTTACAGCATCTTGTAGATACGGTTGTCATTGAACGCAAGGACGCGTATCCATTGCAGGTGGTATTTGAGGCGGCTCCGTTGTTGGAGCTGAAGCAGGTAGAAAAAAAATACTTGTATCCGCCATATATTGCACAACCTTTGCATACAGGGTATTTCATTGAAAATGGAGGGGCTGGACAGGGAGACTATTCTCTTTTGTTGGAGTTCTACGATCCTTGGCAAAACCTTATTCGCACGGAAACAATGACGGGGAGTCTGGCTTCTGGAGAAGGTCAAGAAATCATTCTTCCAGAAAGTATGTTGGATACTTTCGTTACGGTGAAGATGTTTCTCTCGTACCAATCGTTATCGCAAAGCTGGGAAGCGCCGAGGTCTAATACCGCAGAGTTCTATCTCTATCAACAACCAGTGCGCATCAGGGGAGAGCACGAGTTTGAAATTGAAATTGATCCAGTTGTTCAGTGGGAGCACATGAAATTGCTTTCAGAACTGAAGGTTAAAAAAGTTCAGATAGGATGGAGATCGAAGTATATCCTTATGGATGAGGCATATAGGTATTTCGAAGACAAGCTGATTGTTCAGTGTGAAATTTGGGGGCAAGACACAACTCTTGTGATACCTCATATGTTTCATACCTTTACGTATGATGTTTATGGAACGGAGAACCTTATGGATTCGGAATGGACGAATTATGGGAATCCCCTTTCTGTGGAGAACGTGGAGGTCGGAAAGAAAAAAGTGTGGATTGCCGGGAATACCTTGAGATGGGATGACGGCGTTCAAAAACAGGAAGAAACCTGGTTATTGGTTTCAAACATGATTGGGCAAAAGCTCTTTTATGCAAAAGTTCAGGAAACGGAAGGATTGAACCTCGATCAGTATGGGCTTAATCGGAAGAATGAAATTTTAATTTTTCGATTTAGTCAGCCCAAAACGGGAAACTCTTTTTCTCGGAAAATTATTAAACAATAAAAACTCGCTCTATTCAAAAAATCACCGGGTAACTCTGAAAATGGGTTACTCGGTTTTTTCGTGTACAAGCCTCTTGTGAATTTTCTCTGAAACACTTACAATCTCGGGGAATTTTAACCTTTTCAACAACATGATTTCCGAACTTTCAGCGGCTTTGGACAAAGCTATTTCACACCTCAAAGAACAATACAATACTCTCCAGGCAGGACGTGCTAACACAGCCATGGTCGAAGATATTCAAGTTGAAAGTTATGGATCTATGATGGGGCTCAAGTCAGTGGCAAATATCTCTTGTCCTGATGCGAAGACTATTCGTATCGAACCATGGGACAAAACACTCGTAGGGGTGATTGATAAAGCGATTCAAGTGGCAGATTTGGGGATCATGCCTCAAAACATGGGAGAACACTTGCTTCTTTCGATTCCTCCGATGACAGAAGAACGACGAAAGAAATTAGTAAAACTCGTTCACGAAGAAGCAGAACATGCACGAATTTCTGTACGAAATGT
>JBNKLH010000009.1:0-14976 GCA_050292255.1 Candidatus Altimarinota bacterium
AAGTGCCTTGAGAATCAGAAGCCATCCTTGCACCTCCTCGTCATAGTCGCTGATGCGGTTAATTTAATCAAAATGCGTCGAATTTAGGAATTCAAATTTGAATATTTGAAAAAATAAAAATCAGGAAAATTTGAAAAAAGACTAGAATAAATTCTGAGCAGATTGATGAATAAAGTTTTCAAAATGATATTGTTTCATTGGTTAAAATTCAAATATATTCAAATTCGATTTACTTGAGAAAATAAAAAAAATCAGAATTTTTTGATGCGAAAGATTTTTTGGAGATTTAGTTGCGCTATGACAAAGAGAAAATCCTGTCTGGTTTTTAAAACCGGGGATTTTTTCTTTGGTTTACTTTTTTGAATTATTGATCTAATATTTTGTTCGTATATGAAGAAAATATTCTCTCTCTTCGTGTTATTGCTTGGACTGGGACTCATGAGTTCTGGAGAGGCTTTCTTTTCAAACCCGGCTTTGGAGAGTGTGTTTCATCGAGTCCTGATTCGTGTTGAAGCTGATCACGCGCTGATTACCTTAGAACAAAAAATAAAAAATACTGCGGAAGAATCTATTTCTTTCCGTCTTTTCCAACCGCTTCCAGAAGCAGTGGAGACAGAGATAAACTTTTTTGTTGATGCCGAAGGAAAGGGGTTTGAGCGATTTTCCGGAGAGGACCGATTAAACATTCTTTTCGATCAGGCAAAAGAGCATCGGGATGTGCGGTTTTTTCGTTTAGCGGATGGATTTGAGCGGTTATTTCGTTCAGATGAAATTTCCTTATCTCCGGATCAAACAATTGAAACGAAATTGAATTATTCCATTCCTGTACAGACTCTGGACGATATGTCATATGTCGAAATATTTGCAGATGAAGGGATCACACATACGAAAAGCGAAGTGATTTTTCAGGGACCGGGGACCTCTGTTTTTACACAAACATACGGTTCTGGCCGGAGTGAGGTCAATGACTCGGTTCGAACATTTTGGGGAGAGCAAAACAAATTTTTTCCGAAGGAAAATTTTGCTTTTTTCTGGTCAGAAAACCCAAATGCGACACTAGAGTTTCATACCCCGAGAGAGACGTTTGTAGGTCATTTTTCGGGGCCTTCTACACAAAAGAAATTCCAAAATTTGCAGATCTTGATTGATCGTTCTGGATCTATGTATGGTGAAAAATGGGGACGGATTCGGGATATTACAGATTACTTTTTTGAAAAATTTCCAGAGACAAATCTTCGTATTGGATTTTTTGACGAGGAGATTGATTGGCTAAGCGACACATTTCAGCCGCATTCTATCGACCTTCAAAAGCAATTAAGCGATGCTCTTAATAAATTCAAACCCGTAGGGAAAGTCGATCCGGAAAAATTTTCTGATGCGGTGACGACCAGTACCGCAGATTTACTGACGATTTGGATTACGGATGATCCGACGGTTTTTCAGTCAAAGGAAGGATTGGGAACGCAAGTGCTGTTTTCCTTTTCAGGAGACGTACCTCTCTCGACTTTAATTCCGGTGAAAGCACAGGGGGGATTTATCCAATACTTGTTTCCGTCTGCTTTAAAGCTTATTGAGAAAGCAGAAATTGATCGACGATTTGCATATCTTCGAGAGGGGATCTCGTTGGCCCCAGATCGTGTTATGGAGGGCGAATTTGAAATTTTCCCAGAAAATAGAACCGTTTTTTCTTCTGCCTATTCGCCTTTATTTATTGGGAGAACCTTTTCACAGACAGGTCCCTCAAGCAAGGTTACTCGTTTTTTGATGCGAGATTGGGCCTCACAACGAATTGCACAGATTTTGGATCGGGGGAATTTTACCGATGAAATGTTAGACGCCTTGTTGGCCATTGGACGAACATTTGGGATCGAAACCGCCTTCTTCCAATCATCAACGGATCGAGATACATTGCTGACAAGTCTTGAAAATGCGCTCAGTCGGGTTTCAGAACAGGTGTATTTTTTAGCGAATAATCGGGGATTACTGACCTCTTCTCTTCGTTATGTCGGAGCGGATCCGGTGTATTACTCTCCAGAAGAAAATAAGTGGCGAACCTGGAATTTTCTTGATAAAGCACATACGGAAAATCAGGTTCGATTTGCGCCATTTTCTGAAGCACAAAAACGACTTTTCCTAGAGTTTTCGGATATCTTGTCTGAGGCCTTTGGGACAGGAGAACAGGTTGAGTTTTGCACCTCTTTTCGATGTTTTTCTATTTTAGACGGAGAGAGAGAAGAAAGTCATGGTTCGGACAGAGCTTTTTTGAGAGACTTTGATCCAAATTTTTGGGGGAATCCGTATTTGATTTCTTTGGTAAACAAAGGACTCATGGAGCCTGAAATCAATGGGAAAATGCACGCAAATCGGGCAATGGATCGGGGAGAATTTCTAAAAATATTGCACGCGCTAAAGTTGAATGGAGAGTCTGAATTCAAACAGGAAGATCAAAAATTTGAAGATGTATCTGTGGATTCAGAATATTTCCCATCCGTAATGTGGTTTTCCGAAAAAGGGATCATTAAGGGATATCCAGACGGAACATTCCGTCCGTTGCAGGGGCTGACTCGTGCAGAAGCCGTGAAAATATTGCTGGCCACAGATAACTTTGCTCCGATTTTAGTATCCGAAGAAGCACCTGTATTTGAGGATGCTTTGGGGTGGGAGCGTCCGTGGGTAGAAGAGTCTGTTTCTCGGGGAATAGTGCGAGGATACCAAGAAGGCGAAAAACGATTATTTAAACCTCATCAGGAGATAACTCGTGCGGAAGCGGCGAAGTTATTGGTAGAATTCATGAAATAATCAGATTTCTATCTTTTTTTCAGCGGTACTATTACAGTGAGTTGTATTTGTGTATGAAGAAAATAATTGCCTTGGTTGTCGGAACAATGCTGTCCTTTGGGCTTTTCTATTATTATTTTGATCTGACAATGATGGAAATGGAAATGCCTGAGAGACGGGAGGATGTTTTTGGTTTTGTGAAATCAGTAGATTCTAATGAAATTACGCTCATTCCTTTTGATATGAGTTTGCATCCGTATCAGAACCTTTCTTTATCGGAGGCATTTTATGAGTTCTACCGAATGACAGATGAAGATAAATTCCAGGTTCAGGAAATAATGAAAGATAAAGTTCAGTCAGAAATTACAGTGAGAATCCCTCCAGAAAAGAATATCTATGAGCAATTTAGGAGTGATAGCGAGTGGGTGCGTGTTATTCCTATTGGTTTAGTGCCAGAGCGTTCACTGATAATTATTTGGTGGGAAAATTCAGATTGGGATTTGAAGAAAATAGAGCACATAATGGTATATTCACCACGGATATTTCAATTCACTCCAGATCAGCTCGAGCAAATATATAAAAAATCTACTTTAAAATAACTCATCTTTCTTCCTCACTACATAGCATCTCCATGAAAAAATTAATGGCCTTGGTTGTCGGAATGCTCCTTTCTTTCATTTTTTTTAATCATTATTTTGATTGGGTGATGATGGATTTGGAAATGGAAGATCGAAGAGAAGATGTATTGGGAGTTGTAACGAATGTAGAGGGGAACAGTCTGAGTTTCATTCCTCTCGATATGTCAGAGCATCCATATAAAAATCTTTCCCTAGAGAAGGTTTTGCGTGAGTTACGTCTTTTGACTCCAGAACAGAGATTTATGATTCAGGAAATAATGAAAGATAAAACGAAACCCGAAATGACGGTTGAGATTCCTCAGGAGAAAAAGATTTATAAGAGATTTTATATTGAACGTGATTGGGGGAGAGCCGTGCCAATTTCTTCAGTTGAAATTAATTCATTAGTGATCATTTGGTGGGAAGATCCTTCTCGGGAAACTCTTGAAGTGCAGCATATTATGATTTTGCCTCCAGAAATGTTTCCTCTGACGAATGAACAATTGGATCATATATATAAAAATTCAAGAGAATCTTGAAAGAAACCTTTTTTACTTGCGTCTTAGTGGGTAGCAGGAATATCTTTGTGTTATGAAAAAAATTCTTTTTTTGTTTTCGGGCTTAGTGATTTCCTTCGGGGTGTGTATAGCGGCGTTTCATTTTTTTAGTCCATTTAGGATTATGAGATCTGAAATGCCAGATCGTCGTCCAGATATTCGAGGAATTGTACATGCGACAGATGTAGACACGATCACTGTTGCGCCGTTTAATTTGGAGGCAAATCCATGGAAAGATCTCTCTCGAGAAGAAATACGAGAAAAGATGCGTTCTCTCACACAAGAAGAACGAAGACAACATCGGGCAGAAATGGAAAAGAATCTATTGAGCGAAATGATGATTTTTGTGCCAGAAGATATTTCTATTTACAAAAAAATGCGACCAAGAAGTAGAGGAATTGAGGCTTTAAGTATTCAAGATATTGAACAGAGTAATATTGCCTCTGTTTGGCTCGCACCGATTCAGCCTGACCAAATGCCAACCGCTGAATTTATAACCATTTTTTCACCAGAATTATACAATGAGTAATCCAAATGAATCAGTCCTTCGGGAAAGCCAACAAAAACGAAAAGGAAATCAGAAACTTTTCATTATCATCGCTTCGTGTGTTCTCTTTGTGGGCCTTGCGGGGGCAGCGTGGTATAAGTTTAAAAATGCAGATGCGCAAAATACATCCGTTGAAACCTACACGGTAGAACGCAAAGATTTACAGTCAGTTGTTTCTTCTGATGGAAATATTATGAATCCTAATATTGTGAATCTTTCTTTCCTCGTGAATGGGACGATTGAAGTATTGAATGTAGAAGAAGGAGATAAGGTAGAGAAAGGACAAGTATTGGCCGAACTCGACAAGAGAGATTTTGAGCTTGATCTCAAAAGTGCCAAAAGTGATGTCTCTATTTCTTGGGCCAATATTCAATCGAAGCAAGCCGAGCTCACGGACACGGATTTGATTTTGTCAGAAAACGACCTTGCCACGACAAAAGAAAGTTTGGATTCAACCCAACGAGAAATCGAGCAAAAAGTAAAACAAACATACGATGTGGCTTTTATCGAAATCGAAACAGCCGTTCCCGATATCTCTACAGTTCTTCAGGATGTAGATGCAATGATCGGGATTGAAAAAAATTACACCGGAGGAACCAAAGTGGTTTCTGTGACGAATGATTCTCTGCGGGTAAATACGATTAAAAATCAATATGAAGCGATTCAACGCCAATTAGATTCGTATGATGATTATGCGGGAGGAACAAGTGAAGAGGCAGTGAGTCGAAATCTTCAACGTGTAATCGCGATGTCTCAGGCAACGAAAGAGATGATGGAGAATGTAGTGGAATTATTGAAAAGTGCGCGAGCCACGAGTAGTTATTCTGATTCACAAATTTCTACGGCTCGATCAACAGCTAATAGTGATCTAGCGCAGATGAATAAACAGATTTCTTCTTTGACCAACACAAAGCAGAATCTCTCGGACGTTCTTTTGTCCCAACGAAACAATAGCGTTGACGCCGAAAACAAATTGAAAACAGCAGAAATAAAGCTCAGTAACAGCCAGCGAAATTATGAAAAATCTGAAACCACAAAAGCGATTAGTTTGTCTGTGCAATATGCCCAACTTGAGCAAGCAAAATTGAAAGTCGAAGAGGCAGAATATAATCTCGAATTGACGACATTGACCGCTCCGATCAACGGAGAAGTGATCCAAGTAAATGGAAGTGAGGGAGAGGCGATTAAAGGAGATACAACAAGTAGTGAGAGTGCATTTATCAAGATTTTGAGTGACTCAAACTTTACGACGGAGGTGTATGTTGAAGAGGTTGATATCGCACAGATAGAACTGGGACAAAAGGTGATTATTACCTTGGATGCGATTGAAGATGTAGAACTCGAAGGAGTGGTGACGTTTATTTCGAGCATTTCGAGTTCTGATAGCAATGGAATTGTGACCTACCTTGTACGTATTGATATTCCAAATACAGAAGATGCTCCGATTCGAGAGGGAATGACGACCTATGTGGATTTCGTTTTGGGAAGTGCGGATAACGCACTAGTAGTACCGGTGCAGTCTGTTCGACGAAATAAATTTGTCACCATGGCAGATGGAACACGACGAGAAGTGATTACTGGATTTTCTGATGGAGCTTATATTGAGATCAAAGAAGGACTTGAAGAAGGAGATGTTATTTTGAAAACCGGAGACACTGCGACAGGAGGAACCGGACAAGGAGCCGGAATGAGAGAGCTCACAGAAGAACGAATTCAAAGTATGAAAGAAGCGGGATTTACGGATGAAGAGATTAAAAAAATGAAAAACGGAGAAGTAACCGAAGAGATGAGAGCAAAGATGCAGGCAATGCGAGAAGCAAACGGAGATACCGGACGACCTGGTATGGGAGGTGGTTTCCCTCCTCGATAGAATTTATCTGAAAATAAGATGACTCCACAGAAAAAAAAGATTCAACTCAATAATGTTCATAAATCCTATTTCTTGGCGAATGGGCATGAAATCCCAGTTTTGAAGGGAATCACGGCCGATATTTATTCCCATGAATTTGTGGCCATTATGGGAGAGTCAGGAGGTGGGAAATCAACTTTGATGAACATTATTGGATGTCTACATGCGTTGTCTGATGGGGAATATTTCTTAGAAGGAGAAAATATTGGGCATGTGCGGGATGACTTTACGCTTTCTTTTATTCGGAATCGAAAGATGGGGTTTGTCTTTCAACAGTTCAATCTGCTTTCCAAAATGACAGCCCTAAAGAATGTTGCTCTCCCAGGATTTTATGCAGGACAATCAGCAGAAGAGCGAGAGAAACGTGCGACAGAACTTTTGACTTCGGTGGGACTCGGAGAGCGATTGCATCATAAACCGACAGAGCTTTCGGGAGGACAACAACAACGGGTAGCGATTGCACGATCTCTCATGAATAACCCCGAAATTATTTTGGCTGATGAGCCGACTGGGGCATTGGATTCTGTTTCTGGAAAAGAGATTATGCAGTTATTTATGGATTTTAAAGAAACGGGGAAAACAGTCATTATGGTGACTCATGATCCGAAAGTCGCGCAGTATGCAGATCGGATTATTTTTCTCAAAGACGGAAAGATTACAGATCATGACTATAAAATCGAGAGAGCTCTTAACCCCAAAAAATGATACGATTTGAAATGTTATCGATGGCTTGGGCCGCTCTCGTGTCGAATAAGTTTCGGACACTTCTTTCGATGTTGGGAATTATTATTGGGGTTTCTACAGTGATTGCCGTGGTGGGAATTGGTGCGGGAGCCAAAAATAAAATTGAAGAACAATTCAAAAATTTGAGCGTGACGTCTCTTATCGTTATGCCGACTCGGGGGACAGGAAGTTCAAAATTAGAAGCAGCAGACGTGCCATATGTTCTCGCAAACGCACAGTTTGTCTCAGAAGGAAGTGCGTCTGTATCTGGGAGTGCGACGATTTCCTTTGGGAAAGAAAATGCGAGTGCATCAGTGTTAGGGGTAACGCCAAGTTTTTTTGAAATCTCAAATCTCAATCTTCAGTACGGTTCTCTCCTCACAGACGAGCAGGAAAATAGCCGAGCAAAAGTAATTGTGCTGGGATATGGAATCGCAGAAACTCTTTTTGAGACACCAGAACTCGCAGTAGGACAAACAGTCAGTGTGGGATCTCGGAAGGTGACGGTAGTGGGAGTGTTAGAAGAAAACGGAGCGAGTAGTTTTGGGATGTCCTATGATGATGCGGTTTATACTCCTTTTTCAACGGCAGAAAAAAGTTTGCTTGGATCACGGGCACAGGTACGAATCGTATTCTTGGGGCGTGATGTTCAATCATTGGATTTTGCCCAAGAAGAAATCACGCTTCTTTTGCGTGAAAAACATAAAATTAGGGAAGGGAAAGATGACGACTTTCGAGTTCGAGATCCCGGGTCAATGGTGGCGTCTGCGACAGAGTCGACAGAAACGATGTCCTTCTTGTTGACGTCTGTAGCGACGATTGTCCTCATTGTATCAGGGATTGGGATTATGAACGTGATGTTTGTGACGGTTGCGGAACGTACCAAAGAAATTGGAGTACTGAAGGCTATTGGAGCCCAAAAACGAGATATTTTAGAACAGTTTTTGCTTGAGTCAGTAATCTTGTCTTTGATCGGAGGATTGATCGGAATTGCACTTGGGCAACTCACGATTCCTTTTTTGAAAGATTATGGGGCCATGTATTCTTTTTCCGCAGTGGCATTAGGTTTTGGATTCTCGGTGTTAGTGGGAGTGTTTTTTGGGTTTTATCCGGCACTGAAAGCGTCCAAATTAGACCCAGTAGACGCCTTACGAAGTGAATAATATATTTCTTTATTTTTTATCATGAAATCATTTAAAAATATTTTTGTCATGAGTGGGACTGTCGTCTTAGCGATGGCTCTGTGTGGGTGTGATACGGAAACACCTCTCGAACAACCTATTTCTGTGAAGTTTGATATGGAATTGCAGGGGCAGAGAATGGAACGCAGACTCGAATCATTAGGAATTGAAAAACCAGAGAATTGGGAGGAGATGAATATGGGGGAACGAATGGAATTTCTTCAAATGCATGGAGGTATGGGGGGAGACCAAATGGGACAAGGAGGAAATCCTGAATTTATGAAAGAACGATTCGTTGAAGCAGGTGTCGAAATGCCACAAAATTGGGACGAAATGACGAGAGAAGAACGTCGTGTATTTATGGAAGAGAATGGAATGGAGACGATGCGTCCGTGGAACGAAGAATCTCGAGAATTGTAAAATTTATAAAATTTTATGAAAGAAAGAGTACGTTTGACTCGTATCATTTTGTGATAGCTGTCGGGTTCACTCTATTTTTTATTTTTTACAACATGAAAACAAACAAATTGGTAATGGCAACATTGCTTGTGAGCGTTGCAATGACTGGATCAGCCTTGGCGATGGGAGGGCCTATGGGAGGTCAAATGACCCCTCCTGGAATGGAGCTTCCAGATAATTGGGATGATATGACTCAAGAAGAACAACGAACTTATATGGATGAAAATCGACCAGAAGGGATGGAAGGAATGGGGCAACGAGGAGGAATGGAACTTCCAGAAGGTTAGGAAGATATGACCGAAGAAGAACAACGAGCACATATGGACGAAAATCGACCAGAAGGGATGGAAGGAATGGGGCAACGAGGAGGAATGGAACTTCCAGAAGGTTGGGATGATATGACTCAAGAAGAACAACGAACTTATATGGATGAAAATCGTCCCGAAGGGATGGAAGGAATGGGGCAACGAGGAGGAATGGAATTGCCAGAAGGTTGGGAAGATATGACCGAAGAAGAACGACGGGAGTATATGGAAGCAAATCGTCCCGAAGGAACAGAAGGACAAGGGGGAAATTATACTCGGAATGCACGAAAGGCAAAAAGCTACAAAGGATTTACAGGTCAATTGAAGACGAAAAAGAATTTCAATGATTCTGGGAGTATAGAAAATCAAGCAGCAGTAGAATTCCTTCAACAACGGGGGATTTTGGATGGATATTCAGATGGATCGTTTGGTCCACAAAACCCAATTAATCGGGCAGAGTCGTTGAAAGTTTTGTTGGAGGCATTGGGAGAGGGGCCAGACACCAGTGTGACGTCAGAATTTAGTGATGTTTCTTCTGATGCTTGGTATGCCGGTTATGTCAGTAAAGCAAAACGACTCGGGATTGTTGGAGGATATTCAGATGGAACATTCAAACCTGGGAATACGGTGAGTCAAATTGAGCTTTTAAAAATCGCTTTCGAAAGCTTTGGAATAGATTTATCAGACTACGAAGTGACCGGTTTACCGGAAGGGGCTGATGAAAGTGCTTGGTATGCAAAATATCTTCAATACGCATTAGATAATTCATTGATTGACAAAGAAGACTTGGCTTTGTCAGAGGGGATGACGCGGGATGCATTTTCGGATGTGATCTATCGCTTGATCCAACAACAAGAATCTCTCTAGAAATAGGAAATAATTTCGCCGAAAAAGAATCTTGGTTCTCCAGGATTCTTTTTTTTGCTAGAGTGCCCGAGATGGATTGGTTTAAACATGTTGAAATCCAATATTCGTGGCGGAAGTCCTTGTCGTTGCAGGTGACTCCAGATTTAAAGGTGACCGTGAAGGCCCCCAAGTTATTACCCAAGAAACAGATATTAGAATGGGTAATTCAAAAACGGCCGTGGATCGAAAAGAAGTTGGCGTATTATCAGTCCTTTCCAGAACGAGAAATACAGAAGAAGTATGTACAGGGCGAGGAACACTATTTTCAAGGGAAGAGATATCCTTTGCACATTGAAATCGGGAAGAAAAATTTAATAACGTTGTCAGAAGATTTCTTTCATCTCATCGTAAAACAAAATGATCCGATTTTGATCGAAAAGCTCTTGGATCGTTGGTATCGGGATCAGGCATGGGATGTTTTTAGCGATGTCTTGGAAACGCAATTTGAACGATTTTCAGAGTACAATCTTTCTTTTCCGGAATTGAAAATCCGAAAGATGAAATCCCGATGGGGAAGTTGTAGTCGAAAAGGGATTATCACGCTCAATCTAAAGCTCATTCAAACGCCCTCAGAATGTCTCCGTTATGTAGTTGTGCATGAACTTTGTCATTTGATCGAACATAACCACAGTCGGGATTTTTATACTCTTCAGACCAAGTTTTTTCCCCACTGGAAAGAAACCAAAAAGGCATTGGTTCCCTTTCATTTGATGGGCGATTAAGATATCATTTGGGCAATGCAAACGACGCTTGTTCAGTTGCGGGAATCAGACACTTTTGCCAGTGTGTGTAAGGCGATTGAAGATGCAAGTGGGGAAAAGGTGATCTTTTTGTGTCCGCGGGATTTGGATTGGATTTTGCGATCCTCTTCTCTTAAAAAAATAAAAACTATTGCGACCGAAAAAGGGCGTGAATTACTCTTTGTTGTAGGACGAAAATTAGTGAGAGATTTTTTGAAATCCCAGGGGGTTGAGGCCGTGAAAGCACTTCCAGAAGAGTATGCAGAGGAAACAGTAACGACTGTTTCTGAAGAAGAAAGTGTGACCGGATTTTCAAGCAGTACAATTACTCCAGAAGAAAAAACAATGGGATTTTCTAAGCGTATTATCGCTCATCCGATGCCGACTCGTTCTCGTCGAGCGTTGGTATTTTTTATTACGTTGGGCGTTATTGTAATGGGGAGTTTGTTTCTCTGGTGGATGCAACCGAGAGCCGTGATTACGATTAAGCCCAAAATTTCTTCTGTGCCCGTGATCCAAAATGTTTTACTGACATTTCCAGATAGTCAGATTAACCCGGAGGATTCTCATTTGCCAAAGGTATCGGGGATTTTTAAGCAATCAGAGGTTCTAGGAAAGGAACAATTTTTTGTGAATGGACGAGAGTATGATATTGAGAATGCGCGAGGATTGGTGACATTGTTTAATGAAACCTCACAGCCAAAGTATTTGCTTCCCTCTCGATTATCAAACAAAGAAGGGGCTATATTTCGTTTTGCGAATGAAGTTCAAATTCCTCCCCGTGAGGGTAATGATCCAGGTTCATTAACGGTAGAAGTGGTGGCGGATGAATTTGATGAAAATGAAAATCCCATTGGATCTCGGGGGAATATTCCGGGAGGGACTGAGCTTTTTTTTCCAGCCCTCAAAGAGCCTTCTCGAGAGCTTTATTATGCCCGTGCAGACAA
The DNA here is from genome assembly GCA_050292255.1 of Candidatus Altimarinota bacterium. Lineage (GTDB taxonomy): Bacteria > Patescibacteriota > Gracilibacteria > UBA4473 > UBA4473 > JBNKLH01. Next base: position 11,670 of record JBNKLH010000009.1, read on the forward strand.
AGGACCTCTTGTGGGAGGATCGACATTGACGCATTATTTTGTTGCTCAGGATGATCCCAAAACAGCAGAGGCTTTCTTGGAAAAAGCCTTTCGGGAGAAAGCCGTTGAAAAATTACATGCAGAGATTGATCGCCAATCAGAGAGAGAAGCGAGGAAGTATATTTTTTTGGATGATGAAGATTTATTGATTGCAGTGTTTTCGGATTTCGTATTTCCAGAAAACATGGTGGGGAAAGAAACGGCAACAGTAGATGTTTCCGGAAGATTGGAACTTTCTGGACTGGTGTTTGACCAGTCTGAAGTCGAAAAAATTCTCCTATCTCAGTTAAAAGATTCTCTTGATGAACGTCAGAAAGTAATTGATTTGGATCCGGATTCTGCAGAGTATCGGGTGCTTAATGCGAGTAGTTTTGCGCAAAAGAAATGGGTAAAATTATCAGCGAAAATGGTGGGGGTAAAGAGTTTGGATGTAAATTCCAAAAGTCCAAAGGTTTGGGCATGGCGAGAGAAAATGAAGCAATCTGTGGTGGGAGAATCTACGGCAAAAGCGAGAGCGATTTTGGCAAATTTTGGAGAGATTGAAAGTGTGTTGGATATAAAGATGCGACCATTCTGGGCTAAAAAATTACCGACCAATCCAGAGCGAATCGAATTTAAAGATGAATGGTAGTAAATAAAAAAGACGACACATTTCTGTGTCGCCTTTTATAAATTATTTGCGTTCAATTCCTATTCTTCCGTGTTTTGATGTGTGTCTACAAAACGTCGTTTTTGGAAGTAGAGCACACGTCTATTTTGAAGACGTTCTTCAAGGGACATTGTTTTTTTCGTCGATTCGGTTTTAGATCGAGTTTGTCCTTCTGCTCTTACTCGATACGTTTTGATATTCGTTTGCCAATCTGTTTTGTCTCGTTTGGTTTTTGTCTCTACTCGTCGTCGACCATAACTTCGGCTCATACGTCGTTCTTCGCGTTGATCAGCAGAATCGCTATCGTCGTTGGCTCGACCGTATCGATCTTTGAAGTTTTGAGTATTCAAACTCTTATTTTGTCGACTCATAAGTGTCCATTGGAGACGACGATCAACAGCAGGAGCTTCTTCGTCAGTATATCGAACACTTTCTACTGATTCAGAAGAACTTTCTGTATTGGTTGTTTCATCTTCAGTCGCAAAAATACTCCCGCCCCAGGTTGCGAGAAACAAGGCGAATACGAGCGGTATATATTTCATTTTTTGTTTTTTAAAGAGATTGATCCGACCATATACCCAACAAATTTTTTTTGCAAAAAGTATTTTCTCAAAAAAAACGAAAGAAGATTTTGAGCTAAACGTATTAGTCGGTGAGAGGACAAAAACAAGATCTTGAAACCTACTTCTCTCTTACACTTTTAACTCTTTTCAAAAATGAACAAAAAACTATTGGCTCTAGGTGTGGCAGTTGCCACAGGAACCGTAGCCCTTGCCTCATCTGCTAGCGCATTCTGGGGAGGTGGTATGGATATGACAGCCGACAAATTCGCAGAATTCAAAACAATGGTGGCTCAAAGCTCGGATTTTGAATCTTTCCGAGAAGCAATGGATGCTCGACGTGAAGCCATGCAGGCAGAACGAGAAGCTTTCCAAGAAAAAATCGATCATTCAGTTGAAAATATCGATAATGGAGTGATCCGAACAATTACATCAGACGATGCTGATGTGGTAGCAAAACTTCAATCACGAGAACAACGTGAGCGAAAAGGACCTCATGCAGAAGATGTTTCACGAGTAGTTGAAAACATCTCTAACGGAATCAAAATCACTATTACATCTGATGATGCGGATATGGTAGAACGAATCCAAAACCAATCAGAAAACCCACGAATGGGACGAGGGGAAGGAAAAGGACGAAATGGAAAACGTGGATTTGGAAAAGGAGGACGATTTCAAAATCAAGAAACACAAGAGTAATCCATAGGAAGGAAAAGGTATAAAAGAGGTGCCGTGGGGGCGCCTCTTTTTGTATAAATAAAATGTTAAAACACATTCATCAATTTATAAAATAGGAAATGTTTGCCCGTTTGTAAAAATAGTTCTATCTAGGTATTGTCTTTTAAATTTTTCAGAATGAAAAAATCATTGTTGTTATCGGCACTTGCAGCGGTATTGTTCTCTTTTGGAACGGCTTCTGCGTTTTATTCCTACTATTATACAGATGTAAGACCTGTGACGGGACCTTGCTTTTCTGATTATATGCCCGTGTGTGGGGAGGACGGACAGACCTACCAAAACGCATGTTATGCACACAACGCAGGAAAAAGAATCAAATACGATGGTGGATGCCGAGATCATCACTACTGCCGATACAATGATTGTGTATACGGAACATCTCGAAACAAATTTTTTGACTATGTGTGGGTTGGTGATCGAGCGGTGAGAGTATCACGAGGGCGTTGGTAGAGATTTAATCTTTAAACGGAGGAGACAGTTATTATGTGTCGCTCAAACCTCCGGTTATCGTGAAGAAAGAATTCAAAAATTCCCCATTACTGCGTGTGCGGATAATGGGGGATTTTTTGTATTTAATGAGTTATTTAATTGTTTTTCTTAATTTTCTTTTTTAGTTCAACCATTTTTAATTCTCTATCGACTGCAATTTTATTAAACACTTCCAGTTCTTTGATTTTAGAATTTAGTTCTTTTGTCCGTTCCTTTACTTTCATTTCAAGATTAGATTTTGCTTCTTCTAATTCTTTTGTTCTTTTTTTGACCTGATTTTCTAAACTTGTTTTTGCCTGCTTTAACTCCTCGGTCTTTTTCGTTATTTTTTTGTCGAGCTTATCAAGATTAACGGTAGTGTTATTTAGTTTTTTAGCCATTTGATTAAAAAGTCTGGCTAAGTCACCAATTTCATCTTTAGATCCAATATCGAGCCTGAAGTAAAAATTCCCTTTCGCAATTTCTTTGGAGGCTTTTGACAACCGTTTTATGTTTCTCAGTAAGCTAGAAGAAAGAAAGAACGTTAAGAGGATCAATAAAACGAAGGAAAATATCACTAAATAAACATTTCTTTTATTCGCATTATCAAGAGTGTTTCGAATGTGTTCGGTTTCTTCAATGATTTCATTTTTTGTTTCTTCTTCTAATTCTTTAATTATATCTTGTATCTCGCGAGATATGGGTTCGATATTATCTTCAAAAAATATTTCCACGTCTTCAAGGCTTTCTTTTTCAAATAAAATTAAGAATTCATCTAATTTTTTATTATAGACTTCTAGCTCATTATTAATTGCCTTGAAATCATCTAGTTCGTCTTCTTCTTGCTCTTCTT
>JBNKLH010000010.1:0-14461 GCA_050292255.1 Candidatus Altimarinota bacterium
TATGGAGTAAACCTTACGTATAAAATCCAAGACGGAGCGGGAGGAATCGCACAGGCCTTGAGCTTGGCAGAGGATTTTGCTCATGATAGCTCTATTGCGGTTATCCTGTCTGATAACATTTATGAAGACGAATTTCCGGAAGATATCTTGCACTTCAAATCAGGAGCCCAGATCTTTATCAAAGAAGTAGAAGATCCGGAACGATTTGGAGTCGTAGAGATAGATGAAAATGGAATCGTCCGTTCTATCGAAGAAAAACCAACGCTGCCAAAATCAAATATGGCACAGACGGGACTCTTTTTGTATGACAATAATGTCTTTAATTATATTCGACAGGTGGAGCCCTCTCTCCGAGGAGAATTGGAAATTTCAGATGTAAATAATATTTACCTCAAGAAAAACCAATTGAAAGCCTCTCGGCTTTATGGAATGTGGATTGATGCGGGGACGCATGATAGCCTGCTTGAAGCCAGTATTTTGGCCCAAGAAGCCTTTGATCCAGAAAAAGTAAAACAACGACGAGAGCATCGACAAATTGTCGCGCCAAAGGGCACGGTTTCTCATAAAGTTGTAGCGGGAGTGATTTCTCATAATTCTGAAAAATATATTTCTGCCTGCTTGCAGAGTTTGCTCGACCAAAACTACGATAACTTTGAAATTGTCGTCTTTGATAACGCTTCAAAAGACAATACGGTTCAGATTATCCAAGAAAAATTCCCAGCGGTGAAGTTAATTCGATCTTCTGAAAATGTTGGATTTGCCCGAGGGCATAATCGTATTTTGCGAGAAACAGAATCTGATTTTTATGCTTGTATCAACGTCGACATGATGTTGGAGCCAAGCTTTATTTCTGAGCTTCACAAGCATATCGATCAAAAACCTGTTTTCGGTTCTGCGACCGGAAAACTGAAATTCTGGGATTTCCCAGCGTTTGAACGAGGAGAACAATCCAAAGGAAAAACGAACTTTGTGGATACGGTTGGACTCCGAATTTTGAAATCACACCGATTTGAAGATATTGGACAAGGAGAAGTGGATTACGGACAGTTTGATGCTTCCCGAGAAACATTTGGAGCTTCTGGTGCGGCGGTATTGTACCGACGATCTGCTTTGGATGATGTGAGCTTTACCAATGCCAATGGGCAAAAAGAATTCTTTGATGAGGCGATGTTTTTGTACAAAGAAGACATTGATTTGGCCTACCGATTGCAATGGGCGGGATGGAAATGTTCATACACGCCAGCGGCTGTTGGATACCATGATCGAACGGTTGGTATGAAGAGCCGACGAGCGCTTGATATCATCCGAAATCGAATCAAGAAATCAAAACAAGTAAACCGATACTCGTTTCTCAATCACCGAATTTTGTTGGAGAAAAACTTTAGTTCTGCTTTTTCGGCGGACGTGCGGGGAGCTACTTGGTGGTACAACGCGCGAGTTTTCCTTTATATTCTTGTTTTTGAGACAGAGCTCTTGAGTGAATGGTTCAAGATCTTGCGAATGCGAAAACGGATTAAAGCTTGGCGATCGTCTATGCCACGACGTGTTTCTCGAAAAGAAATCGAGAAATTGATGGAAGGATAAGATAAATAATTTATAGAGGGCCTTGGCCCTCTTTTTTTATAGTACAAAAAAACTCCCTCATTTCTGAGAGAGTTTTTATAAAATTTCAAAATAGAATTATTCTGCTTTTTCTTCTTCTGCAGCAGGAGTTTCTCCTTCAGCAGCTTCTTCTCCTTCTGTTTCTTCTGATTCAGCAGAGGCTCCACCTTTTCCTGCTACCATACAGAGAACTACTTCTGGTTCAATATGCATGATTTCGATTTTTTCTGGATCAAGATCAATATCTTTTACACATACGTGATCGTGGAGGTTTTCCAATTTTGAGATATCAATCACAAATTTTTCAGGCATATCTACTGGCAAACAACGAACCTCAAGTACGTTGTGATTTGCGGTGAAGATTCCTCCAAGATTTTTAACCGCTGGAGATTCTCCTTCGAATTCAAGTGGAACTTGAACCATTGTTTTTTCTTTCAAGTTGATCGCAAACGCGTCTACATGTGCGATCGTGTTTTTCACAGGATCGAGAGCAACTTCTTTCAAGATGATAGGCATCTTTTTTCCCTCGAGATCCATCTCAATCACTGCAGAATATCCGGCTTTTCGGTATACTCGGAGGATGTCTGATGGTTCGAAGTACAAAGCCACTGGATCAACTCCGTGTCCGTATACAACTCCTAACACTTTCCCGTCTCGTTTAAGTTCCTTTCGGAGAGACTTGTTTGAAGCGTCTCGTTTGTGTGCTGAAATGGTAAATTTGTCTGTCATGTACAGTAAATTCCTAAATGCCGCGAGATGTTACCTTTCCCGGAAAAATTGTCAAGAGCTTTTCGCTCTGCTTCTGATTCTCTTCAAGAAAACTAGAAAATCAATCGAGCAATATCGTTCCAAGTAACCACAACAATCAATCCCATAAGAAGAATATATCCTCCATAGTGGATGTAGTTTTCAATTTTTTGATTCAGTTTAATTCCAAATGGCATGAGGAGGAGCTCCACAATTTGAAACAAAAATCGTCCTCCATCGAGCGCTGGAATCGGCAAAAGGTTAATCACTCCCAAAGAAAGAGAGAGGAGTGCCGCGAGCTTGAGAAGAGCCCAAAATCCTCCGGGAAGGATCTTATGAGTCGCTTCTGCGATCCCAACTGGTCCAGAAAGTCCGTCTGGAAGTTGGTGTTTTTCAATAATTTCTCCTGGAATCTCAGAGACTTTTTCTATGATACCTTTTGAGATGCGTCCTGTTTCGGCGATGGCAAAAACAAAAGATTGAGGGAATGGCTTTTTGACTTTTTCAATAGACAAAACTGTTCGTGTTCCATCTTCGGCAGGTTCGCTAAATGTGATGACTCCAGACGCTTCGGCTCGATCAACATCGGCCTGAGAGACAAATATAGGAGAAGTCCCCACAGAAAACATCGCGGTGAGTGCCAAAATAGAGAAAACGTAGTTAAAGAAAATTCCGGCAAGAGTAATCATCACCCGATTTCCCCATCGAGCCTTTTCAAAACTTCGTGGGTCATCAGAAGATTCTTCTTCTCCGAGCATTTGGCAGTATCCCCCAAAAGGAACCGCATTAAGCCGATATTCGGTTTCCCCGATTTGTTTTCCCCAGAGTTTTTTCCCCATTCCGAGGGCGAAGGCTTCTACTTTTACGCCGGAAGCACGAGCGGCCAAAAAGTGCCCAAACTCATGTACCAAAATAAGCACAGAGAAGATGAGCAGAAATACGAGTATAGAAATGATAACCATTGTATTCAATATTTAGAGTATGTGTCGTCCCTTTGTTTTCACTCAAAAAGAACGGGGAGAGTCTAGTTATTTGATCTTAATTTAGCAAATTTTGACTTTTTTTGAAAATGGTGTATTTAAAAAGTATGAAATGGATAAAACGCCTCGTGTTCTCTGGAATCATCTTTGGGGTGGCGTTTTTGTTTTTTATCGCCAAAGACGATTTTCTTCTCGGACGGAAGCTCACGCCGGAATATTTGCAGTATCCGGTAATTTTGCTCGACCGAAATGGAGAGGAAATCTATCGTTCTTTTAAGGATGAAAATCGGGAATGGATGGAGATTTCCGAGTTTCCAGAGATATTGAAAAAAGCGACAGTGCAGGCAGAAGATCGACGATTTTATAGCCATCATGGGATTGATTGGCGGGGGATTGCACGGGCTTTTTTTGTAAATCTGAAGTCAGGATCCATTGTCGAAGGAGGATCTACGATCACACAGCAGTTAGCACGAAAAGTTTTTTTATCAGATGAGAGAAGTATTCGTCGGAAGGTAAGAGAAATGTTTATTGCGTTTGGGATCGAGTCTCAGTTTTCGAAAGATGAAATATTGGAAATGTATCTCAATACCGTTCCATACGGTCCCCGGACAAATGGAGTCGCGGTAGCGGCCAAAGAATATTTTGGGAAATCACCTTCAGAATTAACCGAGGCAGAAAGTCTAATGTTGGCGGTGATGCCAAAGAATCCTGTTCAACTACGTAAAAAAACGGATGTGCGCCAGTGGCTGGGGGATTGCAAAGAAGGAGTAGAGTGTCATCCATTTTCAGAGGACTACGCGCGCTCCCGATTGGAAATTCTCTTAGAAGACATGCAGACGCTGATGGGGTGGTCTGATTGGGAAACACGGGTGATTTGGGATGAGTTTTTAACCATTCGGTTGCCGAAAAATACCTCTTGGGCACAGTCAAACTTCCAGCATTTTCAGTTCTTCGTGAAGGATTTTTTGATCGAAAAAGGAATTGATCCTTCTAAAATCGGGGAAGGATTGGTCATCAAAACGACGATCGATGCGAATCTCCAAAATGACATCGTTGCGACATTCCAAGAGAAACAATACGGGGTGGATTTTATTCTCAAGGATGACATTGGGAATTATGCGTATATGATTCTCGATCACGCTTCTCGAGGGCCACTCGTTTGGATTGGATCTCGGTCTTTTTGGGATTATAATTCGGATGGACAAGTAGATATGTTGCGTTCTCGGCGGCAGATTGGGTCTGCGATTAAGCCTTTTATTTATGCAGCGGCGATCACGCGGGGATATCAGCCACCGACGATTTTATATGATTCTCGGGTGTGGTTTGCGGGAGACAAGAAAGCGCTTCAGAACTCAGATGGTCATTATCTTGGTGGAATCCGCATGACGGATGCGCTCGCCAAATCTCGGAATATCCCGGCGGCAAAATCTTTTTTCCTCGCAGGAGGAGAACAATTTGTTTTGTCTTATTTGGATCGACTCTTTGGTTTTGATATTCGTGAAACGTATCCGGACCAAACATTTGGATGGACGATTGCTTTGGGGACGTCTCCATTGCGACTGATGGATGTGGCGAATGCGTATGCGACGCTGGGAAGCACAGAACGAAAAGAAATTTGCCCGATTTTGGAGATGAGGACGGCGACCGGAAAGTTGCTCAAAAATCCATGTAATCAGAGTGTATTGGCACGGATCAATGAAAAAACGTCTTTTATGATTTCGGATATTCTCTCCAATATTGAGGCACGTCCGACGGATTATAAATGGCGTGAAAATTTAACGTTGGAAAACACCAATATTGCGGCAAAAACAGGAACTGCTACCAAGCGAGTAAGCGGAACTTTGTTTCCGATTGATAACGTCGTGGTGGGATATTCGCCGAATACGACCTTCCTCATGTGGGCGGGGAATGCCGATGGATCTCATTTCAAACAATATCGTGTAGCTGCGACGACGCTGGCGCCTATTTGGAAAGAGATGACAGAGAAATTTTATGCGAAATATCCAAGTGCATATGCATCATTTAAGCAACCGGAAGGTTTGCACAAAGTACATGGAGAGTGGGCGACGTTGGATTATAAACCGTTGGGGTATGAAGCTTTGGTCCGTGTAGCCAATAGGATACCAGAGCGATGGATCAATCCGTTGTATGCGTTGGCGAATGAGAATTAGAAAAGTTCGCAAAACCTTTGCTTCTTTTCAAAAAAGATGTTAAGGTCTGCGCGCTCTTGGAGATAACGCGGGATAGAGCAGCGGTAGCTCGTCGGGCTCATAACCCGAAGGTCGGAGGTTCAAATCCTCCTCCCGCAACCAAATTTGAGCTTAAAAAAAAGAGATACGAAAGTGTCTCTTTTTTTATTTCTTCTCTTCGTCTTTCGGTTTTCTGGATTCTTCAATTACCTTTTGAGCTTTGTTCATTACTTCTTCGCTTGTTTTCAGTGTACAATTTGCACAGTAAATAGATGCTTTTGTTTCGCATCCTTCACATTTTTCAGATTTAAAAATCTCGTTGGTCATTTTTCAATCGGGGTTAGTTGTGGGAAGAATATTGAGATCTTTTTGTAAATCAATCGCAAAATCGATATTCTTTAGAGGATCTTATTTGGGCGATGCTGTTTCTTCATATTTTCATTATCATTGTGGCTTTTTATTTTCTCGACAAAGTCTGTGATGACTATTTTATCGATGCCTTGGATCGGATTTCACAAAAATTAAAACTCTCTCCAGAGCTCGCGGGGACGACTTTTATGGCGATTGCTTCAAGTGCCCCAGAGTTGGCAGTGTCATTGATTGCACTCTTTCGACCCGGAAATCATGAGTCTATCGGGATGGGGACGATTGTGGGGTCGGCGCTTTTTAACTTGTTAGTGGTGATTGGAGCTTCGGCTATGGTGGCGCACAAGATTCACCTCAAATGGCAAACAGTTCTGCGCGACACCCTCTTTTATTTCATCATTATCCTTCTCTTGGTGGTTGGATTTTGGGATGGAAAAATTGATCTTTTTGAAGCGGTTACTTTTGTCCTGCTCTATGCGATTTATGTGTTTTTGGCGGTATATTGGAGAAAGATTTTGCCGGATGAAAACTTCTTTCTCAAAATGGAAAAGAAACTTGTCTTGGGATGGCGACGGACACAGGAAAGTATCGAAGACAAAGAGGCGGGTGGAGAGAAACAAGTCTGCAAAAAAAGAGGATTGTTTCGGTGTTTAGAGTTCGGAATCGATGTAGTGCTCGGGTTTTTCTTTCGAACAAGGGAAAAATATTGGTGGGTGTTTATTGTCTCAACTCTTTTCATTGTTGGTTTGAGTTGGCAGATTGTTGAATCTGCGATTGTGGTAGCAGAAATATTGCACGTTCATGAAGCGATTATTGCTTTGACGGTGCTAGCGGTTGGGACTTCTATTCCGGATTTCCTGACATCGTTTATCGTGGCAAAGGATGGACGTGGAAACATGGCGATCAGCAATGCGGTGGGATCCAATATTTTCGATATCTTATTTGGATTGGGATTTCCGTGGTTGTTAGTGATTTTGATTCGGCAACAAGAGGTCACGCTCAATAAAGCAGACTTGGGGACGTCCGTCTTATTGCTCTGTGGATTTGTAGTCCTCTTTTTTGCGATCAGCGGATTTCAAAAATGGCGAATCAACTTTTGGGGAGGGTTGGTTCTGATACTTGGATATGTAGGATATTTGGTTTGGAAGATATCGGAAGTGTTGATTTGAGAACACTCCATTGCACCCTCTTAAACCAAGCGGGGGAATGTTAGACTGTGCTTTTCCCGACGACCAGAGGGAAAGCTTCTAACATTTCTTGTGTAGAAAATCCAAATCGTTCTGCGGCAAGATGTTCTCCGCATTTTCCCCACCAGTAGGCGGCACTTTTTACAGCCTGGAATGGCGTCATATTTTGTGATACGAATCCAGAAATAATACCAGCTAGCGCATCTCCCGTTCCACCAATGGTCATTTGTGGTGTTCCGGTGGTATTTACATAAAAGTTTCCGTTTTTATCTGCAATGAAGTCTTTTGGCCCCGTTACGATAATGGTGCATTTGTGTTTTGCGGCCATGGATTTTATGTTTTCTTCGGTGGCCTCAAGATTAAATACACGTTTAAATTCTCCGGCATGAGGGGTGAGAATCCAATCAGATTTGTTTTCTACAGATAATATTTCAGGAATCAATCCATCAGCGTCAATTACGACGTGGGCAGATTGTACTTTTCCCAAAAATTCTAGAAGTGCTTTTTTGGAGGCATTTAGTTTCCCGATTCCATTTCCGATGAGGACAGTGTTTACCTTTTGCGAAAGTTCGAGCGATCGCTCGATATCTTCTTCTCGAAAATTATTTCCTTTGAGCGGATAGAGGATGAAGTTAAAACTCGTTCCCTGAAGAAACATTTCGTTTTTTTCTGGGAGAGAAAGATAGATCAAATCTGTCCCGGATCGTTCCGCTCCACGAGCTGCTAGGATGGGCGCTCCGACAAAATGTTCGTTCCCACCAATGACTAAAACTCGGCCATTTTGACCTTTGCGAGAATTTGGATCACGGATTGGGAGAGGAAAGTCCATTTCGGCTCATTATATCACGAAAAACGGCCTTTGTCTATTTTCTTAAAAATCGCTTGCGCTGGCACAAAAAGGAGATGATAATCCCGCCGTGTAGCTCGCTACAATCCTTTCGTATTTCTTAATTTTTTAATCATGGAAGGGGAATGCTCTTGTGGTTTCGGCTGTGATGAGTGTGAAAAATGTGGGAAACCATATTGTGAGTGTACGTGTCATTGGGATGATCCCGAGGAAGATAACGATTGGTAAAAAAAATCCCCTCTTATAACAAGGGGGGATTTTTCTATAATTTATGATGATTTTATTATTTCGCCCGATTTCGTTTTCGGTCGATTTCGGTGAGGAATTTTTTTCGTAATCGGACAGTTTCTGGGGTGACTTCCACATACTCATCGTCCTTGATGTATTCGAGGGCTTTTTCGAGCGTCATCTCGATCGGAGGTGTGAGGTTGATCGCGTCATCGGCTCCAGAAGATCGGACGTTGGTGAGTTGTTTTCCTTTGATCGGATTTACGGTGAGATCACTTCCCTGGTTGTGTTCTCCGATGATCATTCCTTCATAAATCTTTGTGGCAGGATGGATAAAGATCGCCCCTCGTTCTTGCAACTTCCAGAGAGAATACGCGGTCGTTTCTCCTGTTTCTCCAGAAATGAGGGATCCTACTTGTCGTTTTTCAATCTTTCCAAGATATGGGGCCATATGAGAGAACGAGTTAAACATCGTTCCTTCTCCTTTGGTAAGAATGATGAAGTTTGATCGAATCCCGAGAAGTCCTCGAGCTGGCATGTTGAATTCAAGCGTTGTCATCCCGTTCTCACTGTTCATATTCAGCATTTCTCCTTTTCGGAATGACATCATTTCAATCACTTTCCCAGAGATTTCATCGGGTACGTTGATCACTACATTTTCAACGGGCTCATGGACTTGTCCGTCGATATCTTGGAAGACGACTTCGGGTTGAGATACCTGGAGTTCAAATCCCTCCCGTCTCATAGTTTCAATGAGCACGGCGAGGTGCATTTCTCCTCGTCCGAGAACTTTGAATTTATCAGAGTTATCTGAAAATTCGATCGCAAGTCCTACGTTGGTTTCGAGTTCTTTTTCCAATCGATCCCGGATCTGTCGGCTCGTCACAAATGTCCCTTCTCGTCCTGCAAAAGGCGAGTCGTTCACCATGAAGTACATAGCGAGTGATGGTGGGTCTACTTTGATAGATGGGAGCGGTTCGGCGTTTTCATCTCCGGCAATAGTTTCTCCCACAGACACGCTTCCAAGACCGGCAATAGCGACGATATCTCCTGCGGATACTTCACTTACTTCCATTTTTTTGAGTCCTTGGAAGGTAAATAATTTTGCGATTTTTCCAGACCGCTTGCTTCCATCACTGGTCATGATGGTCACGTTTTGGTTTGTTTTTATGGTTCCTTCGTGTACACGTCCGATAATAATTCGTCCGAGGAAGTTATCATACGCAAGCGTGGCAGGCTGCATTCGGAAGGTTTCTTCCGTTTTTTGTTCTGCGGTTGGGACATTCTCAAGAATGAAATCGAGCATTGGCGTGATATCCTTTTTTTCATCACTTAATTCACGGATAGCGACTCCGTCTCGCGCGATAGAGTACATATATGGAAAGTCGAGTTGCTCATCAGTGGCCCCCAGTTTTACAAAGAGGTCAAACACGTGATCAATCACCCATTCTGGTCGTGAGGCGGGTTTGTCGATTTTGTTCACTACGACGAGGACTTTTTTCCCTTGTTCGAGAGATTTTTGCAATACAAACTTTGTTTGTGGCATCGGTCCTTCATAGGCGTCAACAACGAGGATAGTGGCTTCAACGGTTTTCAAAACTCGTTCTACCTCACTTCCAAAGTCAGCATGCCCAGGCGTGTCGATAATGTTGATTTTCGTTCCTTTGTATTCAATCGCGGCATTTTTCGCATAGATCGTAATTCCTCGTTCTCGTTCTTGGTCATTGCTGTCCATGACGCGTTCAGCGACTTCTTCGTGAGCAGAGAAAACTCCTCCAGCCTTAAGTAATGCGTCCACGAGAGTGGTCTTTCCGTGGTCCACGTGTGCCACAATAGCGATATTTCGGATATCCATTCTTGGTGATAAATTTTTAACGGATGACTTGTACTGTTTTTGGGGAGGGAAGTCAAAAAAGAACCAGAGATAAAAGAGATCTTTTTTGTTACAAAAACGACATTACTACGTATTTTCTATAGGTTCATGATTGAGCCTTTGTGAAGCGTTCGATTTCGAAAATGGAAAGAAATACGATCGTTTCCCGTTCTTTGACAGATTGAGGTGAGTGGATACGTGAGGAATTAATTTTGTTCTCTGATGCGAGGGCAGGCGTAATTCCTTATGTTTCACTAAAAAATCAAATCATGAAAAAGATGAAAAGTTTATTGTTATCAACATTTGTTGTTTTATCTATCGTTTTTACAAGTTGTGGTTCTCTTATTGTTGAACCGACAGCTTCATTTTGTATCAATCAAAAGGATACGACGAATGAAGGTTTTGTTTCCGCTGTAGATCTTTCGGTTTCTCCATTGGAAACAGACAAAGAATACATAGTGTTTGTTACATTAGTTGGGAGCGATAAGGTTTCCCATGTGTATGCAGAAAGAAAGATGGGATCAGAGCTCTCTAATGTATCCATTGGTGTACAGGGTGAAGTGAGTAACGTTGAGATAGATAAAGCTCGATCACGAGTTTTTCAAATTTCGAATTAAAAATAATTAAAAGTCCTCAATCCTGTTTTAGAAAAACTGCCACTTCTTTTGGAGCGGTAGTTTTTTTATGTGTATTGATTTTTGACAAAAGTGTTTTTTTGTAAATAATTGCGGGCGTAAAATTTCTCATCATTTGATCGAGTTATTTTCCGTTCTTTGACAGACAGAACGTGATGCATTGAGGGATTATATCTGGCTTTGTAGAGGCTGGGTGTAATTCCTTAATTATTCACGAAAAAAAACGAGAAATATATGAAAAATTTATTAGTGTATGCATTTTTGATGGGGCTGATTTTAATGACAGCCTGCAAGAAGGAGGAAGCGGTGAAACCTGAGCCAAAGGTGGAGTTTTCTTATATTGGAGAAAACGCACTTGGGATAATCGGGGGCTATACGGTGAGAGCTGTGTATTTGGATTACAATAGCTATTATTGGATAAAATTTTCAGTAAAAGGCTATAAGAATGCTCTCGATCCGGAATTGGTATATGAGAATTCTTACTCGGATACAATTCGTACGGAATATTCTTCTCACTGGGAAAAGAATTTTCAATGCGGTAATCGCATTGAGCATTTGGTGCTGGAAGGAAGCGCTGTGAAATTAGAAACGGCTTGGTAATAACGAAAAAAAAGATGTTATGAAAAATTTAGTATTTTTATTGTTAGTGATGGTCTTGTTGGGAAACTGCACAAGACCAGAGGATTGGGATATTTTTGCTCCAGAACTAAAGATTGTTTCGGTGCAAAAAAATGCAGATGGCTTTATTGAGAGTTATTCGATTAAAGCTGCCAATCTTATAGTTGGAAAGTATTACGCTATTAACTGCACAATACAGGGAGAGCGTGATGGTATCCTCGTCTATCAGGACTTCATAAATGAGACTTTTTATGCTGACTTCTCAACGAATGAGTGGAAGTTTAGTTCTCTTGGATCTTATAAAATGTATGACCTGAAGCTTTCGATTGCCAAAATTGAACCGTGGGGGAACTGAATTCTGTCTGCAAAGAAAAAACTACCGAACCTGTTGGAACGGTAGTTTTTTTGTGGGTTAGAACACCCCCTAGCCCCCTCTTAAACTAAGCGGGGGAATGTGCATTGCGCTTTTTATTCTTGCCAATCGTCTCCCAGGACAATCTCGAGATCAATGAGATTTCCGGCGGGGATAAGTGCAGGATCTACTTGTTGGATATTTCCCACGTCGAGGAATTGTTGGAGGAAGTCGAGTGTTTTCTTTTTCTTCGAATTGTACACTTTGATGTATGAGTGATCGATATTCTCTTCATCAGCATTTCCAACATCGAATACATGGAATCCCATTTGTCGGATCCGTCCGGCAAGGGTCCCGGCTATTCCTTCTCGTCCAGTTCCGTTGAGAATGACGATTTGAGTGTCTTCTTGGTGAATGTCTGGATCAGAGAGTACGAGTTTCATAAATGTTCGTGTGTCCTCGATATCATCCGGAAGAAGTACAAATTGTCCGTTGTAGAATTCTTTTGCCGGTGTATAGAGAAGTCCTCCCGGTTGACTCGGATCATCGTTGAGCACGAAAGAGGTAATATCCGCAAAATCAATATCCATTGCGATTTTCCCGAGGGCCATGATCTCTGTCAGTCCCACATCGGTATTTACCTTTCGTCGGAAAAGATCATAGAATTGTCGGATCTTTTGTGCATTTTCTGCCCATCCCATGCTTTCGAGTTTCTTTTGCATAGCGAGGATAAGGTCTTGTTGGCGTCGGGCTCGGTCATAATCAGATGAGCTTTTTCGGCTTCGGGCATATTTCAAAGCTGTTTTCCCATCAAAAATGTGAATTCCTTTTCGGACTACAAATGTTTGGTAGCTGTAGTTTGGCCCAGGGTATCGGTCATCTTCAATGTCTTGTGGTACGAAAACCTCTACGCCTCCGATGAGGTCGATTCCTTCTTCAAACAAAGCAAAGTCGACCACGGCCGCGTAGTGGATATCTACTCCCGTGAAGCTTGAGATGGCTCTTTTGATAATTTCTAACCCTTTTTTATCCCCGTGTTTGGCTCGGGCAAGGGCGTAAATGGCATTGATTTTATGTTCTCCAATGTTTGAAGAGAGATACAAATCACGAGGCAAACTCAGGATAGACACGCTTGGTTTATCTGGGTTCACAGATACGATCATCATTGAATCCGTGAGATGCCCCCCTTCTTCTGTGGATCCAGCGACCCCGAGGAGAAGGATGTTTGTGTGTCCGTTTGTGTCTGTTTCGAGTGGAGTGAGAGAAAGGATTTTTTGTGGAGCCGTTCCAAAAACACCTGATTTAACAGCCCATACCCCAGCAGTGAATACTCCAATCAAAACTCCTATTCCAAGCAAAATTCGTAATACCTTCTTCGTAAGAAATCGTTTGAAGTCTCGGGGTTGTCTTCGTCGATTCCGGATTTTGTGTACACGGAAATTCATGAATATGTGTTAGTTTTTGAGGTTTTTTGTGCTCTTGGCAAACAAATCACCCAGTCATACTGCGAGAGTGTATTCTTTTTCTTCCGTTGGTCAAATTTGGCTGGGAGTCTCGATTTAGTTTTTCAACTCAATGATCTCTTCCCATGGGAGATCGACATCGGTCCGACCAAAGTGTCCTCCCACTGCTGTTGCAGAATAAATCGGACGCAGGAGATCGAGATTTTTGATAATCCCGTAGGGCGTGAGATTGAAGTTTTTTCTCACAATTTGTTCGAGTTCTTCCGGAGAATATTCTGACGTCCCAAAGGCATTCACATGGACGCTGACAGGCTCAGCAACTCCAATCGCATAGGCGAGTTGGACTTCGCATTGACGTGCAAATCCATTAGCTACCAAATTCTTCGCTACCCAACGAGCGGCATAGGCTCCACTTCGGTCTGTCTTACTTGGATCTTTTCCACTGAAGGCACCTCCTCCGTGTCGTCCCCATCCACCATAGGTATCAACGATAATTTTTCGTCCAGTCATCCCGCAGTCTCCTTGTGGGCCTCCGATGACGAATCGTCCGGTGGGATTGATGTGATAAATCGTTTTTTCATCTAACCATTTCCCGCATACAGGTTCGATTACGTGTTTTTTGATGTCTGCCCGGAGCTGTTCAAGACTTACTGATTCATCGTGTTGTGCAGAAACCACGACGGCTTCCAATCGTTTTGGAACATTATTTTCATATTCGACCGTGACTTGAGATTTTCCATCGGGTCGGAGATAGGGAAGTGTGCCGTCTTTTCGGACTTTTGTGAGACGATCTGATAATTTGTGTGAAAGAGAAATAGGTAATGGCATGTACTCCTCCGTCTCATCACACGCATATCCAAACATAAGTCCTTGGTCTCCAGAGCCTTGTTCTTCGGGCTTGCTTCGATCGACTCCTTGGGCGATATCCGGGGATTGTTCTTCGATGGCATTGATCACGGCACACGTATTCCCATCAAAACACACGTCTGCTGAATCATATCCAATATCAAGAATGGTTTTTCGGGCGATTTTTTGTACATCGACGTAGCAGTTTGTGGTGATCTCTCCGGCGACGATGACGAGTCCTGTATTGACGAGTGTTTCACATGCCACACGGGCGTTTTTGTCCTGGGCCAAGATTTCATCCAGGATGGCATCGGAGATCTGATCGGCTATCTTGTCAGGGTGACCCTCGGTCACCGACTCGGAGCTGAATAGGTACCTGCCAGAGCTGCTCATGTATCGCCTGCCCCTCTCTTTTTGTGGGCGCCTGGGAGCGGAGCGCTTCCCGGAAGCTTCAACCCAACGAGGGTATCACCGGGCTCTTTGGAGGGTCAATTTATGCCTCGTTTATGCCTCTCTCGTCGCCCTCGG
>JBNKLH010000011.1:0-14184 GCA_050292255.1 Candidatus Altimarinota bacterium
ATAAGCGTGAGACATCCATTTCGGAAGTAGTGTTGGATACGTGGTCCAAAGATCTCGTTCCCAAAGAGTTTGATAAAAATCTCCATGGCATCGAGAGCGGCGCGTTCCCGTTGTTCGTCTGTATGAGCTTCCAATATATTCAATCCCATTGGACGTTCTGTATCTCCCGGATCAAAGATCATAACATCTTTGGCCCGTTCTTTTGGAGTACAAGAAGCGATATCTTCGACCAAGTCCCCATGAGGATCGATCACGCACACTCCTTCCCCGGCGGCCACATCTTGGATTGCCTGATTCCACAAAAGCACGGATTTACCGGACCCAGATTTCCCCAGAACGTATTGATGCCGTGTTCGATCTTCTCGTAAGAAATGTACCAATTGTGAGACTCCCCGGTAGACAGATTTCCCAAGGACCACTCCTTCGTCTGGAAGGTCGATTGGGGGTGGAAGCACTTTGTAGGCCAACCATTTGATTGTCGGGATTCGGTTGTATCGTGCGTCCGGAAAGTGAAACATCGTTGCGAGTTCTTCCGGACAGAGAAGAGATTCTTTTTCCAAGACCCCAGAGGGGAGTCTGTGGTGAAAGTTATGATTCATGAGCGGCGCATTGAGTCCGTTTATCGGGAGCATTCGTCGATACTCAAAACGGTTTCCTCCTTTGGATTGGAAAATGTTAAAAGCCACGAACAGCCCATTTAATATTTGATCCACTCGGGCCGGGTGAGGCGAGCTGGCCATAACACGGATAGAAGTTTTAAATCCAGGTTGAACCGCTTTTTCTCCGATAGATTTGTACACCTCTTCCTCTGCTTGAAGCATACGAACTAATGGATCTCCCCCTTGTTTACTTTGTCCGAGATTGTCTGTCTTTGGATCAAACCCTCGGATCAAAATCTTAATAGGAAACCAAATAATATTGAGAAGAGGCGAGATAATCGGAATATGGAAGCTGGATTTGGACGCTTTCCCTTTATACAGTCGTTCCCCTTCATCGTGGGCCTTTTTTTGCCATTTACTACTTACGGGGTGAACGAGGATTTGAATGATCCCTTTTTCCTCTTCTTCTAGTTTCGCAAAAGAGTTTGCCAGACTATTGAGGGCGTCATCTTCGATTTTTTTATAAGTCTGTACCGGGTACCAGTTTTTTTTCTTGGTAAAGACGTGGTATCCGTTGAAATGTCCTTTTTTTGCACTGAGGGTTAGGCGGTCTTTTTCCTCAATCGGTTCAATGTTGGCATCCGGATAGAAGGATGTAATTTGTTTTTGAAGGATGTTTTCATAGTACGGATCACATATAATCACAAATTCCATCTGTTGGGACTGGAATTGTAATTCAAACGAAAAATAGGGCTCTCCCCAGATGAACCATCGAATAACCTTATTATAAAGCGTCAAATCTTTGGTTTCGTGCATAGCTCGGAAAAACTGTTCCATTTTCCCAATGGCTTCATGGAAGTCCTTGTCGGTTCGTTTTTCATTGTCGAGTTTGGAGTCGTTTTTTGGTAATGTGACCCGAAGATGCATAAACTTATGAGACCGAAGCATAAGCCGTCCGTGTCGCATTGCATACACAAAAAACTTCCATCCGAAATAGATCCCCAAAGCCCAAAGGGCGGTTCGTTTCCAAAACGCCAAGTCTTGTGAGGCCAAGAATACGACCGCTTGTTTTATTAATCTCCAGAGTTCGGAAGGCTCAAAGTTTAGTTTTTCCATGTATTTGTTTTTAAGTTCGAACTCGCCTCACGGAAAAGTGGTTTGAGTTCGAACTTTGATTTATTTGTTTTATTGTTCTTGTCCCCATCCTTCTCCGAGGAACTGTTCAATCGCCGGAGGAGTGAGCTCAAGAACTCTCAAGTCATAAGAAAGGAGAATGTTTGGTTCGAGTTCTACTTTTGGATCGTCTCCGATAAAGATTCGATTTTTTGCCAAATCTTCAATATTTCCGACCAAAGATCCGTTCACAACTAATTGTTTTTCAGAAATATCGTCTGATACGATGTCTGCTCCGGCAATGTAAATTCCATCGAGAATTTCTACATCCTTCCCGATAGTAATGTTTCCGCTTACCACAAACGCAACATATTCAGTGATATCTTCAAGATCAATATCGCTTTCGATAAAGAGATTTCCTTCGATGACAAATGTTTTTACAGTTCCTCCTTTTCCTTTATTGATGAACTCTGCATCCACAATTACATCTCCTGTTGTGAAGTAAATTTCCATTTCATCTGCGGTTGTGTTCC
Source organism: Candidatus Altimarinota bacterium (assembly GCA_050292255.1). Taxonomy (GTDB): domain Bacteria; phylum Patescibacteriota; class Gracilibacteria; order UBA4473; family UBA4473; genus JBNKLH01. The sequence goes on from JBNKLH010000011.1 coordinate 2,246, forward strand.
ATGTGTTCCCAAGAAGGGAGAATGTTTCAGGATTTGCATTGGCTGCAGAACGAAGATTGTCGATGAAATCCCGTCCATTCCCATCATTGATTTGGTCGAGTTCTCCGATTCCAAAGAGATCTTGTTCTCCTTCAAAGAATCCTTCTTCTTCACTTCGCTCTCCGATTTTTCCAAAGAGATTTTCATTTGTTTCAGACGTTGTTTCATAGAGTCCAAGGTTTGATCCTCCCATAGTGGTGAGGTATGGTCGGATGATTTCTACAAATGCGTTGTTTGAATCAGAAGAGATCGTATCTTCTATAACCGGTACCCCTGGCATACACATGAGATCGTTCCCGATTCCATAGCTGAAGTCATATGGAGTTCCTTCTACCCAACTTCCGTCAACGAGGATATCAGTTCGAAGTTTTCCTTCTACTACTGCAAAGGCGATGTTTTTCAATGTTCCGGCATCAGCTCGGATTGCGAGTTTTGGATCCATTGAGTATTGAAGGATTGGTGTGATGATGTGTCCATCATTGAGCTCTGCCAAGTCGGCATTTCCAAGAGGATAATCAAACTGTTGTCCTCCAGTGTAGTTCCAGTTTCCTGGTTCCATAAGCGTTCGATTCCATTCATTTTGAATAGATTCGGCCGGTACGGTGTAGTCGTATGTAATGATCGTTCCTTCTGTGAGAACAGTTCGCGTATTTGGATCGAGTCCGATTGGATCAAATCCAAGTGTGATTTCTACTTCATAATCTACGAGTTGATTGTTGGGCATATAAACTTTTGTGGCATCGCTATCGGCTTCTTGTCGAAGTCCTTGTTGGTCATAAACATATTTCTTGATATCAACCGTCCAATCATGATTGACGCTACAAGTTGGTTCTTCAATAACAGCAAATCCGGCACATTGTGCGGCGAGAATATTTTCTGCCGGAATACCTTGGTATTGAGAGTTTTGATTGTATGGGTTTTCAAATACTTGTCCCCATCCATCTGTATCGAGCAAAGGACGAGGGTCTAGAATTTGTCCATCTACAACCATACTTGGATATCCACAGGAGATTCCTCCCAAGAATCGTCCGATCCAGTTGGCGACACACTCTCGTTTTTCTGGACCGTCAGACATATCATTACAGATGACCGCTTCGGCTTTGGCTTCAGATTTAATAGGGTCGAGTTCTGAGAGTGAATAATCAAGATACGGGAAGAGAATATTTCCTTCTGCATCCAGAACTTTCAATCCGTTCGTTGAATCTACGGTTTCATCTGAGATTTCAATTCTCTGACAGAATACTTGGTCTTGTGCATTGAGAGCACAGATCCCAGCGGTCGGAATAATAGTCGCACTTCCTCCTCCGCCACCAGTTCCGCCTCCATTTGTCCCTCCACAATCTTCAATCCAGATTGGATCAGATGAATTGGTTACATCAGTTCCGGCGCGTACCGCTTCTCCCCAGGCAGCATTGGCAATGATCGCTGGATTTGGAGAGGTTGGGTTTCTTACCGTGATTTCAAAGACAATAGTTTCGGTTGCTCCAGCGGCAATAGTCCAGCTTCCTGAGGCCGCTCCAAATCGCACATATGGTCGTCCTTCTGGGGTTGTCAAAAGCGTAAAGCTGTGTCCACTGAGAACGTTGATAGTATTTTCATCCAGATTTGGATCAATGGCATCAAAAATGTAAACATTTGTCAGATCAGTCGCACCACTGTTATATACTTGGATAGAGTAAGTGAGTGCAGATCCTGGTGTGAAACATGGATCCGTAGATGTTTTACTGATTTCAAAGTTTGGATCTACATTCACCGGATTTACCGTATGGCATACAGTAGAATTTTCTACGGTATTACAGAAAGTTCCGGTTGCGGTATCGTTTACACGTACGAAGAAGCTCTTGGTTTGAGATTCTCCGGCGGGTACATTTTCAAAGGTAATACTGACGGTCCCATCTCCATTGTCGATGATGGTTGTGTCGGCGGGATTGAGAACCAGGGTGGTGTTTATCTCATCATAGTCATCTACGACGGTGAAGGTTTGAGCCGTTGTGTCGTTATTGGTAAGTGTCACGAAGTATTCCACGAGAAGCCCTCGATCAACAGTGGCTCCATCCGCAGGATATGAAGTTTTAATAACATCATAGTTTGGTCCTGGACCACATGGGAGGATTGTGACCAGGTTTGAAGAGTTTCGAACTTGCATATCACGCACTCCAACTCCCCACGCATTTCCCCAAGCTACGTTTCCAATCGTTACTCCATCTGGAAGAACTGGATCTGCTACTGGAACGGTAAAGGTGATCGTGTCGTATTCTCCTTCTGCGAGAGTCCCATCTCCTCCGACATCGTTTACGACGAGTTGGTAATAATCAATATTTCCCGTTGTAGGATTTACGAAAGGTGTCACCGTCCAGTCAGTATGTCCGCTTGTCATGGTGACATCTGCAGCACTCGTGACAGCGATGTTTGCATCAAATGGATCAGTGATCACGATTTGATTGAGATCCCCAGGGCCTTCATTTCCCACTTCGATAGAGAATTCGATCGTCCCTCCATCATCATAACAATCCGTAGAAGTACTTTTATTAATCACGAAGTTCGGATCAATCGGGATTTCCAATACATTGTGACAGACGGTTGATACCGTTCCATCACTATCGGTCACGCTATTACATACTTGCCCGGCAGGCGCATCCATATTTACGGTCACAAAGAAGCTGATCGTCTGAGTCGCTCCCGGAGCTACATCCTCAAATACTAATCCAATTGTTCCATTTCCATAGTCGATGGTGTTTGGGTTGTCTGGATTTTCTACCACGAGTGTTGTATTTGGATCGTATGTATCCACCACTGTTGTGGTGAGAGGCGTTGCCCCTGTGTTGGTGATCGTTACGTAGTATTCAATGGATTCTCCTTGATACACGTCAGAACCTCCAGCTGGATAGGCTGTCTTTTCGATATCGTAGTTTGGTCCATCTCCGACGACTTGAAAGTCAAAATACGTGAAATTGATATTGGCCGTAGAAGACGCATGAGATCCGAGTCCAAAGATGACATTATTTGTATTAACGGCTACCTGTGGGGCTGTTTCTTCATAATAGTTATCTGTAAAACTTGGTCGGAAATATCGATGGAGCACTCCTTCTGCTTGGAGAGCGAGTCCGTTTCCGAGGGCATAGCTTACGGTATTGGTTGCATTGGTTGTGTTTGGAGTTGCACTTGGAGAATAAATAGAGGCGTTAAATGCGGTTCCATTCCATCCTACCGTGATGTCTGTGTTTTGTGCTGTGTATTGGTCTTGGATAGCCGTGTTATGTGAGTACACAAATACCCGTACCCAATCTCCGGCTTGGAGATTCCCAATGGCATGAGAGTAAGTAGGCAAGAATCCTTCGAGAGATTCTGCACTGTAAGTATCGGTTGGATTTGAGGTCGGCATAGGATCCGTACAAGGTCCTCCCTGGCATACTCGTGCGCTGACGAAGTTTGATTCTGGTGCGAGATATGGCCGTTCTGCTACTGGTGCGGTGTTGATGACACATTGTGGATTGAAGCAAGAGCTCATAATGGCAATGTCTTCTAATGCTGCCAAAGATCCAAACTCGCCCCCCGTGAGTGTCATACTTGGTAAAGCAGCGAGCATATCAACGATTTCTTGGATAATGAGGTATGACTCAGAGGTATTCAAAGCCGTAACTCCACATGTGCTTGAGAGTTGAGCGGCGGTTGGTCGTTGATTGAGAAAGTTCGCTTCTACACAACTCAATGGTACCAAATCGGCGGGTCCATAACTTCCAGAAGACGTTTGATACTGACGACAACTGGCGAGCTCTGTATCGCTCAAGAAGTTTGATGTGTTAAACAAATGCAATATCCGAGAGTAGGGCATGGCATTAAATCGGATCGTTGATCCGGTCCCATTTTCCCATCCACAAGGAGGTGTGGCCTGTACGTTTCCTACGAGAGAAAACAAACTAACCGCTAAAATACCGATGCCAAAAAACCATTTTTTCATGATGGATTAGTTTTGAGTAGGAAGTACTTTTAAGAAATTTTCTTCATCTGTGAGGATTTCTCCCTCTTCATCTCGTGTGAATCCTGGATCAGGCCAGTTTTGGATGTCTTCATCTGTGATAGTCCGAGCTTGTTCTGTCGGTTTGTTTGTCACGGTCTCCACAGGAGTTTTTTCCGGGGGAGTGGTTACAGAAGGTTGATCGCCGAGGAAATACTGCCACAAAAAATAGCCAATCCCTGCCAAAAGGGCGATGACCAAAAGGAAAACAACAACTTTTTTCATCAGAAAGAACAGATAAGAATATAATCTTGTTTATTCTCATACTTTTTCTCTCTACTGACAACCATTTGGCGTTGTGATCGCACTTTTTTCGATTGACAACAAGGTGTTAATCTTTAATTTATCTACGTAAAATTTTCCCAGACTTTGGTTGTGAAAAATTTTCGTTCTTTGACACGATGTTTTTTGAAAATTTAGAACTTCGTTTTCCCTTTTTCCGAAGGGAGGAGGAAGTTTTAAATTTTTTAACAATCAAAAGCACTCCCCGTAGAAGCCGGGGAAAGTATTTTATGAAAAAAATAGTTTATTTCTTTGTCTTTTTTTCGCTTCTGAATTGGGGCTGTAAAAAAGAAAAATACGATCGAAGTGAAGTGCGGATTGAAATTGTGGATCAGAATTGTTGCGGCACTTGTGCCGACGGCAAATTCATAAAGATTCAAATTGAAAACGATAAACACTCTACTTCAAATGTGGAGACGGTAGACATTACTTTCCGCGACTGTAATGGTCGCACTTACTGGAAACATTGGGATTTTGCGAATAGCAATATCTCTCCCGGTATTGCGCCCGGGAAAACGTTTACCTCTCTGTGTTTTCGTCTTGCGATGGAGCAGGGGGAGTTTTGTAGGGCTGATTGTGAAGTTTGGATTGATGACTATTATATCAATGTAGACTAAATAAACATCGTTGTCTTAGTGAGAAAGTCGTTTCATTTGATTCGACTTTCTTTCCTTTTTATACAAAAAAAGCACCTCTGGAGAGATGCTTTCTTTTTTGTAATATTTATTTCCTATTTTTTCTTTCGGTTTTTAACGGCGTTATCAACGGTGAATCCTAATCCCACACCACCAACTCCTCCAGCGAGAGAGGCTTCAGATCCTCCTGATTGAGAGACTGTATTCGTGATAGTTCCGGTTTGAACTTGATAGATTTCTCGTCCAATGTTTGGGTTATTATTCATGGCCCATTGCATTGTTTGATCATAATCAGATCCGATTGGTACATCTTCTTGGAGTACCCCTCCGTCTTTTCGAAGATCTGTATATCGTACTCGATCCTCCATAACGGCTGTTTCTGTTGTTCGGCTTGGTCGAAGCATTTTGTAGAGACCTTCCACCATACCCCATGTGATCCCGATTCGTCGTTTTTCTGGACCGACGGCATCGATGTAAAGTTTTACTCCATCTACATAGGCTTGAGAGTCTTTATCGAGATCTTTGTTCCATTTTTCCCAACAATTTGTTTCCCGGCATTTCTTTACCATGAGAGCAAGACACTTCATGAAGTCTCGGAATTTTGGTCGTCCGATAAGGTCATTCATGATTTCTACTCGTCGTTTGTCTCCGAGTCGTGTAGAGAAATATTCTTTGAGCAACTCTCGTGGTGTTTTTTGTCCCGCTGGTGCACTATCAAAGTTGTAGTGATCCATGAGTTCAGAGATTGTTTTGTTGTGTGCGAATGCTGTGTATGAAGTGTATTCAGTCAAGAATCCGGCTACTGCATTTTGGTATACATTTTCAGCTGTGTTTTCTACACCTCCATATGAGTTTGTACTTGTTTCGAGGTAGTTTTTAAATTCTTCATTTTTTCTATAGAGTCGGTTGAATTCGTACATTTCTGTTCCTACTTCGTGGAGTTCTCGGATCGCGGCGAGTCGTCCTTGTCGATCGAGAAGTTTTTTTCGTCCGGCGGTGAAGTTCGCATTATCTGCAATCAATACATTTCCTTCATAGGCTCGGATCTCTGTTCGTGGAGGCGTTCCTACTACTTCGATTCGAGTGTTTCCAAATTTATCTTTGTCTGCAAAATCTTGATTGTACTCATCAACCAAGTTTTGGATGATTTCGTGCATTGCTTTGATTTTGTCTTCATTTTCAGGGACTCCTTTTCGGCTTTCACGTCCTTTTTCAGTAGAAGCTCGTTTGTCCATGAGGACTCGGATTCCTCGTCGTGCGACTCCTTTTTTTCGATCGAGAGAAACAAATGTCCAGAATTCTTTCTTCGCCCATTTCGCTTGATCAACAGCAAAGTTTCCTTGTCCATCGATGGCTACGTCGAGTTGTCCCAATCGTTTAATGTGTTCAGGAAGAACTTTTTCAATATCAGATTGTTTTCGTGCGTATTCTGCTCGTTCTGTATTTGTGAGTGTTTTCGTAAGTTTTGTTGGTCGGTCATTTCCTCCCAAGATAGCGTTTTCAAACTTCATAAAGTTTTGAACTTGTTCTGAGTATACTTCTCCTGCTTTTACTGTTCGTTTTACTTGTTCTGTATAAGATCCATCTACATAGTCTGCCATTTGGTCCCAGTTTTTTGCTTCGTAAATGGCTTTCATAGTTGTGTTTACATCTGGAAGTACACAGAGTTTTTTTACAAATGGCATTCGTACGTTTGTGAGTACGATAGAAGCAGTCAATACGCTCACCATTGGAGCGGTGATCACTCCAGCCGCTACGAGTCCTCCCGCGATCATTGTTCCGATCGCATAGGTAGAGATGTCTCGGAGGAGCATATCTTTGTTTTTTCCTTTGAATTGGCTTGTTTCGTAGTGTCCAATAATTTTATCGGCTACCGCTTTTGCTTGCGGAATAGAACTTCGCATAGAAGCTACGATTTTGTCTGCAAATTCTTGTGCGCCTTGTTCATCTCCTTCAAATACGCTTCCTTTTTTCGTTAATTCTTTGACCATGTCGTTTCTTTTTCCGTCGATGGCATCTACAGACCATCCCAAGACTCCTCCGGCAAATACCGGCATCAAAACTTTTTGAATCATTTTAATAACTCCATTGTATCCACGGAGCGCTTCGAAATTTCGTTGGTATTTATCGAGTTCCTTTCCAAAGATTTCAGAGGCTTTTAGCGTTCCTTCTACTCGTTCGTCTAAGCTTCCAATTCCGAAAAGGTTTTCTCGGAGATTATCGTCACAGTCTACACATGGTTTTTCTTTTTTTCCTGGTCCTCCTTTTGGACCCCCACCTCCAGTTCCGGGTTTATATGGATCTGTATCACTTACGATTACTACTAGTTTTCCTCCTTCTTTTACGAGCGTTACGAGTTGATCTGGGTAGATCATATTTGCTCCTGAAAGTCGGAAGGCTTTTTCTTCTGCAAGTTGTTCTTCAATTCCTTTTCCTACATTTGGGTCTCGGAGTTCTGGTGGCATGTCTGCTGGCACAGGAAAACAGTTTCCTTTTACTTTCATCCAGGCGGCACGTCGTTCTGGTGTCAATTTATTACTTCGGTACAAAACAGGAAGTCCATAATCCAAACATCCTCGGATCCCCATTTGTTTCATAAGTCCAAGTACTACTGCTCCCAACCCGTCTCGAGCTGTTCGAGCTGTGAGTCGTACAGACATATGATTCTTTTCTTGCATAATTTCATGTCCCAGTTCTTGCAAGTGCATAGCCGTATAGTTGGCTTGTTCGTTTTGTTCTGGACTTACACATGGATGAAGCGGTCCACAGGGTCGATTTTTTGGATTATCTTTTTTTCGACAAGGAACACAATCATCTGGATAGTCACCAGCTCGTGATTTTTGCCATACAAAGTTTTGTCGCATCAGTCCTTCGTTTTGCCGTTTTTGGAAGAGTAAATTCTTCATATTCAAAATGAAATTATCGGGAAATTATACCACAAAAAGCCTCTTGATGCAAGAGATTTAGGGGATGAAAACAATAATTTCTCTCTCTAATTATTTCGACCTCTCAGAACGACCCCAATACTTTTGAAGAAAATAATAACATCAAGCCAAATGTTCCAGTTTTTCAAATAAAAGAGTTCAAATTTCATTTCTTCTTCAAAACTGAGATTGGAATGTCCATTGATCTGGGTAAATCCGGTGATTCCAGGTTTGATACATAATAAAGGCGTGTGATCCAGAGAGTATTTTTCTACTTCTTCCGGAAGATGAGGACGCGGACCGATGAGAGACATGTCTCCGATAACCACATTCCAAAGTTGGGGAAGTTCATCAATCGACCATTTTCGTAAAACTCTTCCCAATGGAGTAATACGAGGATCATCTTTTATCTTAAAGAGGACCCCTCCTTTTCGTTGATTCTTTTTTAATAAGGCTGTTTTTTTCTTATCTGCATCGGGGATCATAGATCGAAATTTCCAGCAGTTAAAAAGTTGCCCGTTTCTACCGACTCGTTTTGACCCATAAAAGACGGGTGCTCGGAAGCAATCAATTTTATTGAGTACGGCAATGACGAGAAATCCAGGAGAAAGGATGATTAATATAATGAGTGCTAAAATACGATCAACAATACTTTTGATCACAGAGCTCCATCCATCAAGTCGGGTTGCTTTCAGTTTCAAAAGGGGATGATGTCCCATTGTTGAAATTTCCATAGCGGAAAGATCGAGAGAGGCTTCATCTGGCAAAAATTTAAAACTTGCCTGATACGCATGCGTGAGCCGGGCAAGATGACTGACATCATTTTTGGAGGCTTCGTCTGCGGCGAGTAGTACCTCTGATGGACGTCGGCGTTTGAGGACATCCTCAAGTTTCGTAAAATTTCCCAAAACTTTTTGTCCAAAAAGACTGGTTTTAGTTGTTCGTTTTTCGGTCAGAATCCCGATGATTTTAAATTTGGGATTCGGTTTTAAAAATGCCACCACTTGTTCTGCGAGTTTTCCGCTCCCCAGTACGAGGATTGGTACTTGTCCCCATCCACGTTGCCAGCCTTTGTATCGAAAAAATCGAAGTAGAAATCTCCCTCCTACCATAAGAATAAAGGATGCTACCCAGGCAATTCCAAAAATGAGACGAGAAAAGAAGTGTAGTTTTGCAAAGAAGAAGTAAACGATCACGAGGGCAAATCCGGCAGAAAAAGCCCAAAATAAATTTCGAATTTCATCCCATCGTTTTTCATCCGTCCCAAAGTTGTACAATCCATAAAGAGAATGAACTAATATTAGGAATCCCATGATTGGGAGTGCGTAGTCACTGAGAAATGTTGAATACGGAGTGAGAGGGGATGGGGTGGTGAGGTCAAAAAAAGCAAACCAATGCATTCGCAAAAAGTACGCAAATGTCAGCGCCAAAAAGATCATGACGGCGTCATTTATAATCCTTCCAACGGTGAAAAGAAGCTTAGATTTCCTCATCGCTTGGGATTGTATACTGGTTTTAGGTTGTTTGCTAGCGTTTTCACAGTCCTTATTTTAGGAGGACAAATCAGTTTAGCTTGGAGTAAATTTCTTCTGCATTATTTCCGCATTCTTCCATATATAGTTTTTCATTCATTGTTTGTGCTACTTTCTTATAAACCTTTTTAATGTGTCCAGGGATATGAGCAAGATCTTCGTTAAGATTCTTCATAGCGTCCTGAATTAATTCGTCCGCTCTTTTATCTGTAATGCCATATTTTTCCTTTAGGTTCATCTAAATTTTGAGATATGAGTATTTATCTAGGTATTTTGTTTTCCGAGAGCTGTGTCAATAATCTCTTCTATTTTCTCAGATCTATTTGTAGTATTCTCTTTGAATTCATCATATTGTTTACCGGCTTCCTCAAGGTTGTTTTCGGCCTCTACAATTTTTTTTGCGAATTCAAGCGTAATGGGACTCATTGTGGGGAAAGGGTTAAAAAATTACTTGGGATTATTTTCAAGAGAAGCATTTATAATATCGTCAACGGCCTTTGCTCGCTCTTCTGCGGTAGAGGCATTTTCTAGTTTTTTGAATCCATTTTCTGCTCCTTCTTTATTTGCAGGTAGTGGTTCTGCAGCGGGATCGTATTCTTTAGCCATTGCTGAATGGTTAATTTCATCGTTATTTTAACTTTTTTTTTAAAATGTCAAGTTTTATTTTTTTCTTCCAAAAAAAAGAAGCCCTTCTGTGGAGCTTCTTCCTTTTGTTTTTGCAATAAGAATGCTATTTCTTGATCACGAATAGTTCGAGTCGATCGCCTTCTTCGAAGGTGAGTTCTTTGTGTTCTACTCGCATACCACACTCTGTTCCTTCGTTGATTTCATGTGTGACCTTTTGTCCGAGTTGGACAGATTCGGTTTTCCCCACTCCGATTGGTTCGAGTTCTTCGCCTTCTGGAGCTTCTCCTCGGAAGAGTCGGAATCGGACTTTTCCACGAACTACCCCGGACAATACATCTCCTCCCAAGACGGCCATTTTTTTGTTTGAGGCAAAGATGGCTTTGATTTTGAATTCTCCGATGATTTCTTCTCCTCCTTCGTCTGTTTCTCGTCCTTCGAGGATTTCGAGGAGTTTTTCGGTCAAGTGATAGATCACATCGTAGTTAAGGATTTCAATTCCTTCTCGATCAGCGAGCTTTTCGACTCGTCCCGGAATGCTGGCATTGAATCCCACCAAGATCGCTTCTCCTGATTTGGCGAGCATGATGTCTGATTCGCTGATTTCACCCACTCCTGCGTGGATGACTTTTACCATAGATTCTTCCGTTTTTACCTTTTCTACTTCGGATTTTACGGCTTCGAGTGTTCCATTTGAATCCGCTTTGATAACCACTTTTAGTTGGTTCATCTTTCCGGCGGCGATCATCGCTTTGAGTGTGGCGAGTGACGCTTTTTTTCGTTTTGAGAGGTCATCTTCGTGTCGGATAGAGGCCACTTCTTCGGCTCGTTTTCGAGCGACTTTGTCTGATTTTACCACTTGGAGCAGGTCTCCCATTTGTGGCAATGCGGTGAATCCGGAAATCTGCACCGGAGTTGAAGGGGGTGCCATTTTGATTTCTTCTCCTCGGTAGTTTTTCATGCTTCGGATTTTTCCGTGTTGATCATAGATCACGAAAGAATCTCCTCGTTTCAAGGTTCCTGTATTAATAAGAACGGTTGCCGTGATCCCGCTTTTGGGGCTCATAGTTGATTCGATCACGGTTCCAATCGCAGAACGGGTTGGATTGGCTTTGAGTTCGAGCATTTCTGCTACGGTTAAAACCGTATCGAGCAATTGATCAATTCCTTCTCCCGTATGAGCACTTACGGGTACGCATGGAGTATCTCCTCCCCAGTCATCAGGATTGACATCATTTTCGGCGAGTTCTTTTTTGACCAAGTCTGGATTTGCCCCTGGGACATCCATTTTGTTGATCGCTACAACGATCGGGATATCGGCGGCTTTTGCGTGATTGATAGCTTCCAATGTTTGGGGTTTTACTCCTTCGTTTCCGGCTACAACGAGAATGGCAATGTCGGTGGCATGTGCTCCCCGCGCTCGCATGGTAGTAAACGCTTCATGTCCTGGTGTATCGAGGAATGTGATGTTTTTTCCGTTTACATCTACCTGATAGGCTCCGATTCGTTGAGTGATTCCACCGGCTTCTCCTTCGGCGACTTTTTCCTTTCGGATGTAGTCGAGGATAGAAGTTTTTCCGTGGTCAACGTGTCCCATGATAGAGATCACCGGTGGGCGAGATTGAAGTTGTTCAGCCTCTTCATCAGCCAAAAGGGCTTTGATGTCTCCTCGGAAGAGTTCTTCTCCGGTCAATTCGGCGGCTTCTTTTTTTACATTTACGTTCAATTCTTGTGCGATAATCGCCGCAGTTTCGTAGTCGATATTTTCTTTTAGGTTTGCGATGATCCCGTTTTGTTTGAGCTTGATCAATACAATCGGGATTGGTTTTGAGATCTTCACCGCAAGCTCTCGCACGGTCATTTCTTCAGGCAAGATGATAGATCCATC
>JBNKLH010000012.1:0-12615 GCA_050292255.1 Candidatus Altimarinota bacterium
CGCCTATCGTTCGGGATGATATTCAGGAAACCATGTTGGAACCGTTTACCGTTCATTTGGATGCATATGACCAAGGGGTGGTGAATGTGGGGATTGATACGGTATTCTTTACGACCGATGATTCTGACCCAAAAACGTCTCCAACAGTGCAAACAGGAACACGGATTCAGTCAGATGAATTTGTGCCAGGAGAGATAGATAGCAGTGGATTCTTTACAGTGAAATACTATACGGTTGATGAACTTGGAAATGAGAGCGATGTCTGGACGGCGCGCTATGGGACGCTTACCGAAAGCGAGGCAGATTGTAGCGGTGTGCCTGGAGACGGGATGCCGGACTGGTGGGAAGATCGTTATGCCGTTTTAGACTCTACATCTTGTGACGCCGAGGCGGACACAGACGGAGATGGACTCTCGAATGCTGATGAATTTGCGAACTTTACCGATCCAACAGTGGCGGACACAGATGGAGATGGGGTGAACGATGGAGACGAAGTACTTGATGGGACTTCCCCGCTAAATGCCGTAGACCACCAGTTCACATTATTGGCTCCGCAGGCAGCGACCGCGTCTCCTTTCCAACTGGTAGGAACGGCAACGCCATATGCAACGATGTCCTATAACACGATTTCTTCGACGGTAGATCCATCTGGAACTTTTGTTTTGCCCGTAGAAATCACTTCAACAAGCGGGGTGGTACTCACATTCCTTCATCCGCGTACGAGCACAACTGTTGGAGGCGTCTCTCAGACGCTTACCATTGATCCGGCGGCACAAAATCCAAAGATCTTGAATTTTGATATTACGACAGAACTATATACAGACCGAAGAAGTGTAGAGATTCTCGCGCTTCCAAATGCAGATTTGTGGGTCTTTGAGCTCCGAGAAGGGGCGGCTTTCGTTATCGGGGATGGGCAAAGTGATGCGAGTGGAAATGCGGACATTGAAGTTTCCTTTTCGGATGGTTCAGAAGGATTCTTTGTCTTTGATGCGACCAATTATCTGACTTCAACTTTGATGAAACTGGCTCCGGAAGTATTTATTACTGGGCGTATTACGAGTACCTCTGGAGAACCAATCCATACAGCATCCGCTCTCTTTACGGCCGATGATGGTCGGCAGTATTCTGTTTCTACAGATATCAACGGAAACTTTACCTTGTCGGTTCCGGCGCAAACCAGCTTCAACGGGCGGTTTTGGCAACAATTTTACCAACAGGCCGAACGAACAGTATCTCTGTTGGATGAAAGTATTTATCTGGCGATCCAACTGGAACCATTGGATGATCCGAATTATGTTCAAACCGAAGATGGATTGGTATATGTCGGGACAACAGGAGAACACAAAACGCTTGCTTGGAGTGGGCGAGAACGAGAAGAGTCTGTGACACGTCTCACGATGGCGCAATCACGAGAACAAATTGCAAAGATGAACGAAGGGTTTAAAGGGTCTGCCCGAACGATTATTTCTGAAACGGGGAAGCAGGTCTTTGGAGGATATTTGCCGGGACGTATTTCTACCTGGCAGTTTACGACAGAGAGAGTACCGGTGCTTCGTATGACCGCCTTTTCTGAGCAAGAACAGCGAGACTACCTTTCTGCTGCGACTCCAGGAGGATGTTTGGAACTCAAAGATTCTGTAATGGATTTCCGTGATGTTCCTCGTTCTTCACCATATTTTGAAGATTTGCTTAAGATTCGAAATTTGGGATTCTTGGCACCAGGAGAGGACAACAATATCCGTCCCGATGACGTAATGGCCTGGGATGAGGCGTTGGTAATGTTGATGCAACGATCTTGTATCGAGGTAGATACGCTCAAAACACTTCGTTTTGATGGACTCCCAAGTATGGAACATGTCCGACTTTCTTCTGAACAACTTTCAAAGACTTTTTATACAGCCCTCAAATCAGGATTGATTGCGAGTGATTTTGATCCGGGAGTAGAAATGACACGAGCAGAAGCGGTTAAATTATTACTCCGAGGATTTGGTCTGGAAGTGAATGAGGCCGCAACAAATAGTTCGTTTGTGGACATCACTTCATCGGATGAAATAGCTCCTTATTTGGTATTGGCTCGGAAACTCGGAATGTTCCAGAATTTTAGTTCTTCGAAATTTAAACCGGATCAACCTATCACCAGAGCTGAGTTTGCCAGCTTCTTCGTTGGATTATTCGAAACAGAAACGGATGATACTGTGACCACAAACGTCGGGTATTCTGCAGCCCTTCAAAACCTCGATACGGCTCGTCGTCGAAATATCGACTATGTGGCTGCGGTAAAACGAAAACAAGAAGTAAACGAAATCAAACAAGAAAAACTAGTTGAAAAATTAGCGGATCAAAAACCTGGATGGAAAGCGACACGACAGTCTGATCGGGCTCCAATGTGGCGCAAGGATAATACCGAAAATATTCGACAGGATGCCACACTGGCGATCCCACGTTAATCTCTCTTTATTTCCCCAATTCTCTATTTCTAATTTCTTCATATCATGGGTGTCTTCTCCTCTCACATGGCCACAAAACGGTTCTTAATCGGAACAATCGGTGGTCTCATCGCCGGATTTTTATCCTCTTATCTCATCTTGAAATTAAACTTCGTGGATTTAAATGGAGATGCCTACTGGGGATCTGGATTAATGGTATCGATTCTCTTTAACCGTTTCTTAATTGGTCTGTTTGTCTTTTTGGCGGGGATATTCTTTGACGCAGTCTGTCCGGTGTGTGGAGTCCGATTTTTTCCGGCACTTCATATCGGGCGATTTATCATTGCTCGGACAGAGTTTCGAGGGGTTTTTATAGGACTTTTGACCTCATTGGAGTTAGCCTTTAGTTCTTATTTGGGAGGCGCTTCTATTGCCGCTTTTGTAACGATCATTGTTATGGGAGGGTTTTATGGAATGGTGATTAACTGGGCAGTGACGAGAGAAAAATTCCGTCGATATGTGGTGGAAGAACAAGAGAAAAAGTTCCGAGAAGAACATGCTCAGAGAGAAAAGGAAAGACAGTCTTATGTTTTAGGAGAAGGAACATCAACGGTTAAAAAATTTGAAAAAGAGGAACCAGAAACGGAAGAGGAGACTATTCCTCCGAAAAAAACGCCTATTGAAGATTTGGCGAAAAAGAAGAAACCCGTGAAAAAAAGTTCTCTCCCCAAAAGACCCAATAAAACGGGTTCTGTAGGAAAGGTAAATGTACGGCACAAACATCGATAGTTTGAAAACTTGAGGAGTCGAGAAAAGGTATGATTTTTGTGACTCCTGGGCAAAAGAACTAATAGAGTTTTTCCAGAAATAACAGGAAAAATTTCTTTAGTTCTTCATACGTCTTTTGAGTCTTGTTGGTTGTTTTTTCATTCACTATCCATTCGGGAACAGTGCCTTTTATGGCATATCCCGTTTCGCTTACAATAAGTTCTCCCCCACTCTTTGAATAGAACCATTCATCGTTCACCCCATGGGCGTTATCCATTTTAAGCTTTATTTGCAAAAAGTCTTTATCTTGAATAAATACGATCTCTTTCCCAGTGGCGGGATTAACTTTGATCGTTATTGCTCGCCGGTTCTCATCCTTATGGATATAGAATATCGCCTGGGTTGAGTCGGGTCTTTTTGCGATGAGTTCGACATATTCCATCTTGGGGTTATTTTTGAACATATTCTGAGCAAAATTTCCCAAGTCATCGCCCTTTGTAATGCCTCCCGATATGATAAGGCCGTGGGCTACATTGAAATTAAAAATCAACGCGTCCTCGTTGTCCAGGAATGGATCACTTGTATAGTCTGAACTACTCCAGCTTACATCATCATTGCTAAAGAATGCTTGGACCTTTGGTCTCAAAACATTCGTAAATTCTTTTTGTGCATTTGCTCCATAAGAACAAAGCAGAAACAAAATTCCTAATAATATGTTTTGTGTTTTCATTTGTATCCCTTCTTTTCATTACGTTAAAAATAAAATTTCATACCTTTCTCCTCAAATTTTCAAATATCGTGCCGTCAAAGAACGGGCTTCTTTTAGCTTGTTTTTTGTAAAAAGTCAATGTGGCCTAAAGTGCTCGCTCGAGTCGTTTGCGCGTTTCATCTTTTCCGATCACTTCTGCGATCTCAAATGGGCCAGCAGATCCTTGGCGATTTGCTAGAGCGATCCGGAATGGCCAGAGGAATTCTCCATTTTTGAGCCCGAGTTCCGCAATTTTTTCGATCGATTTTTCTTTAAGTGTATCTCGATTCCATTCGGCTTCTGAGATGTTTTGACACATTTCCAAGATAGATTTGAGCGTTCCTTGCGCCGTCTCAACAGAAAGTCCCCACTTTTCATTACCCAGGAGGTTTTTATCGAGTCCTGGATCTGATACGAGGTAGGAGAGTTCGTCTTTGAGTTCGACGAGTGTTTTTGCTTTTTCTCGAGCTACCTCGAGAGCGTTTATGTCCACAGTTTCTCCAGAAAATTCGGTGTAGTATTTTTGCAACTTTTCAATATCTACTCTTCGCATCCATTGGGCGTTAAACCAGATCATTTTTTCAAAGTCGTACATGGCCGCAGCGGGATTGACATGAGCGATATCAAATCGTTCTTCAAGATCTTTGAGGCTAAATATTTCTTCTGTAGATTTTGGATTCCATCCGAGGAAAACAAGTCCATTGACGACTCCTTCAGGGATAAATCCGGCTTCCTGAAAATCTTTAATGAGGACACAAACACCCGGAAGGACATTTCGTTTCGAAAGCTTTTTCTTGTTCTGATCAATGATGAGAGGAAGATGTGCAAATTCAGGAAGAGGGGCGTTTAGTGCTTCATAAATCAGGATTTGTTTTGGCGTATTAGAGATATGGTCTTCTCCCCGGATGACGTGCGTTACGCCCTGGGTCCAATCGTCGATGACATTGGCAAGGTAGTAGAGGACCGATCCATCGCTTCGCGCGACGGCAAAATCCCCAAGGGTATCCGTGTTGACGCTGATCTTTTTTCGGACTAAGTCTTTGAAGTTAACCCATTGATTTTTTGGTGTTTTGAGTCGCCAGACAAATTTTTCTCCGGCATCCATTTTGGCCTGCAATTCTTCTCTCGTCATGTCTCGTGACGGGGTCCAGAAAACAAAGCCTTCATGGTTTTTTGCGGCATTTTCGCGAAGGGTTTGCAATTCCTCTGGGGTCACAAAACACGGGAGAATTTTTTCTTCTTCCCACAATCGTTTCAGATATTGTTCGTGTGTGGCGGTGCACTCTGTTTGGCGATAGATTTTCCCTTTCAAAAAATCCATCCCGAGCCATTTCAATCCTTCTAAAATTTCTTCTTCAAATTCTGTTTTACTTCGTTCTCGGTCCGTATCTTCCCATCGGAAAATAATTTCCCCTCCATTCTTCTTGGCAAAAAGCCAGTTAAATAACGCCGCTCGGGCAGTCCCGAGGTGCAGATGTCCGGTTGGACTCGGTGGCATACGAACGATAATTTTTTCAGACATGTTTCAAGATTACGCACACTAAGGTACGCATTATGAGAAAAAATGCAATGGAAGGCTACTGTCGAATATCTCCGAAGACCCGAGATGAAGCGGTTGTTTGCAAGAGCATGGTTGGGACTTCTGCCGGCTCTAGTCCGTATTGCTCTCCATTGGCCAGTTCAGTTTCAAGGGAAAGAAGAACATGTGGGTGTACCTGTGCGGCATCGTTTCGGAAATTCAGATACGGATCTCGATCTGGCGTAGCCAAGAAAGAAAAGTTCAGCACATTCACTCCTTTTGGAGAGATTTGTGTCCATGCGTGTGCACGGGCACAGAATTCTTCTTGAGCACTTCCCGACAGGTTTTTTGCTCCCATGACGAGATGCCCGCTGATTTCACAATTAGCATCTGGGACTCCCCAAGTGTCGGCTTTCCCATCGGGGATAGCATCTGTGTCGGCCCCCAAAAACACCCGGAGTTCAAAGGCATCGCCATTTTGCTGGAACGCGGTTTGTACGGTTTGAGCACTATTGATGAGATACAGTGTGGTGAGGTCTCCGTGGAAGGCTTGGGCACAGGGGTCAATCGTACCATTTGTGTCTACTCCTCCTAGATTTCGATCGAGTTCTCCATCTCCATTTGTGTCCCAATAGAAAGTGCTTTCATAGTTGGTGGGATCAATACTTCGACTACATCCATCAGGTCCTACGTCTAGAAAATATTGATCATAGTCAATTGTGTTATCTCGGACGGTTTGGACGATTCGTTCCATTAGGAATCGACTTTCTGCGGCAAAATCTTGAGAGAGATTTACCTTCTTTTGTGAAAAATAAAACTGCCCTACGGTTCCAAAAGCAACCAGCAAAACGGTCGAAGCAATCCCAGATGCCACGAGGAGCTCTAGGAGAGAAAATCCGGTGTTTTTTCGCGAAAGCCAGTGACGAATATTCATTAGTAGCTATCACGATTAAGGAAGTCATAGAGTGTGGTTTGGAGTTTCATCGTTCGTCCCGTTTCTTCTTCAAGCCAGAAAACGCGAACAACGACAGACATTTCTGTTTCTCCGTCACAAGGCGCGAGTCCACAATTTGTGGTGGCGGTTGGGACGAGTTCAATTTGTCGATAAAACGGAGTGGCTTGGTTTCCGGTATCTGTGTGTGTCAGTTTATTGGTTGTCGCGTCCTGGTAGAGCCGATAGTCCATAAAATTCGCTGGATCGGCGGCGACACTTTCTGCCGAAATGGTATTCGCTTCGGTAATATTTGGTGTCACTTGGGCTAAGAAATATCGACCCGCGGTATCAGAAAAATCAATGATATAGAGTCCGGATGTGATCTTGTTTCCGTGACTAGTACAATCAGGATAGGTTTCAGAATCTAAACATAACCATTTATTCCGTCGATCTCCAGAGTACTTAAGCCAGTTGGTATCACGAATACTTCGTACGGCTTCCACTCCTTCTCGAGCGATATTCAGCGCGATGATTCGATTTTTTACGTTGGTGTTGGTCGATGTTGTTCGAGCGAGAAGTGCGAATGTAGAGGTGAGTACAACGGCCAAAATAGCTAAGGATACGAGGACTTCTAGGAGGTTTTCTCCTGAGTTTTTTGTTTTGCATTTGTTTTGCAAAAACATTTTAAATCCTTTTTTATTCACAGTTTTCATTGTTTATGAGAGAAGGGATTCCGGATACCCGATGAAGACACAGTGTCTTTCGGAGATCAAGCTGAGACGTGAGCGGTACTTTGGCCGATTCGGCCGTAAAGGAGTCATTAATCTTTGGTGTCACACTTCCGGAAAAGAAATAAATACTGAGGGTATTTCCGCTGGGGGAGCCTCCCCACGGGACAGAGATGCTATTTTCGGCGATATCAATTCGGGGATCAAAGATCATTTCTTCTACGACTTCTTTATCTCCTTCGTATTCACAATTGAGCCGGATGACGCGCGGAATATCTTCTGTGATCTCAAATTCCCATCCGATGGACAGATTATCACTGGGGCATTTTCGTTCTGCAATCGCATTGTTTCGGGCGCTGTCGAGCATTTGAAATACTTCCAATGCCTGAGAATTGAATTTGTCTTTGGCTTGCCAACGCTGAACATTGGGCACGGCAATTCCTGCCAAAATCCCGGCAATCACCATGGCGATCATCAATTCGATGAGAGAAAATCCGGGAAGTTTTTTCATGGACAAAGAAGGTTTGTTTCTATTTGTTCTGATTTAATCGTATTTTAGGGAGGAACGAGAGAAGTTGCAAATTTCCGCGGGAACAGTAGACTCGGCTGGATTTTAGTAAGTCTTATACATGTCTGATATTCGGAATTTCTGTATTATTGCTCACATCGATCATGGGAAGTCTACACTTGCCGATCGTTTGCTAGAGATCACAGGAACGATTCAAAAACGCGATATGAAAGCCCAATTGCTCGATACGATGGAACTCGAGCAAGAACGGGGGATCACGATCAAACTTCAACCGGTTCGGATGAACTGGAAAGGGGTTCAGCTCAATTTGATCGACACGCCGGGACATGTGGATTTTAGCTACGAAGTGTCTCGTTCGTTGGCGGCTTGTGAAGGAGCGGTGCTTGTCGTGGATGCGACACAGGGGATCGAAGCACAGACATTAGCCAATGTGTATTTGGCGATGGAGCATGGATTGGAGATTATCCCTATTCTCAACAAAATCGATCTGCCGGCGGCAGAACCAGAACGACGAGCCGAAGAAATTGAAAAACTACTGGGTTATCCGGCGGAGGATATCTTGTCTATTTCTGCGAAAGAAGGAACGAATGTCGATAAATTACTCGACCGAGTGATCGAGAAGATTCCCGCTCCGGAGGACAATGAAATCTTTGAAAAACATAAGGATATTTTTGCCGATGGGGATACACGGGCGTTGATTTTTGATTCGACATTTGATTCTTATCGAGGAGTAGTGAGTTCTGTGCGAGTGTTTTCGGGAGAATTGAAAGCCGGACAAAAAGTTCGTTTGCTCAAGACAAAACGAGACATGCTCCCGACAGAAGTGGGATTTCTCAATCCGAAATACTCTCCAACCGATTCTTTGAAAGCCGGAGAAGTGGGATATATCGTGACCGGACTCAAAAATGTAGTCGATGCGAAAGTGGGAGATACTATCTGGCATGGGAAAACGGAAAATCCAAGAGCGCTTCCTGGATATGCAGAACCAACTCCCTTTGTGTTTGCGGGGATGTATCCGATCAGTGGAGATGACTTTCCATTGCTCCGAAAAGCACTCGAAAAATTATCGCTCAATGATGCGTCATTGGTATACACACCAGAAAATTCTGCGGCTCTCGGAAATGGATTTCGGGTCGGATTTTTGGGCCTTTTGCACCTTGATATCGTCCAAGAACGACTTGAGCGAGAGTTCGATTTGGATCTGCTTGTGACGGCGCCTTCTGTGGAATACGAAATCGTAAAAGCAAACGGAGAGGTCGTCCCAATCGCGAATCCCGGAGAATTGCCTGATGCCGGAAACTATACAGAGATCCGTGAACCGTGGGTAAAGGTAGGGCTTTTTTGTCCTTCCGATCTCGTGGGAGCGGTGATCAAGCTCTGTACTGACCGACGAGGTATTCACAAAAATCTCCAATACACTTCTGATGATCGAGTGGAATTAACCTTTGAAATGCCATTGGCTTCTATCGTGACGGACTTTTATGATGGCTTGAAATCCGTGAGTTCAGGATATGCATCTATGTCTTATGAACCGCTTGAGATTCGAACGGGAAATTTGGCACGACTTGATATGTTGGTAGCCGATGAGCGAGTAGATGCTTTATCACAGATTGTATACCGGCCAGACGCACATCACATCGGAGAAAAATGGTGTAAAAAACTGAAAGACATCATCCCAAAAGCCCAGTTTGCGATCAAAATCCAGGCGGCGATCGGAGGGAAGATCGTGGCCCGAGAAACGATTTCTGCGATGCGAAAAGACGTGACGGCGAAGCTGTATGGAGGGGATGTGACGCGGAAAAACAAGCTTCTCAAGAAACAAGCCAAAGGGAAAAAACGACTCAAACAATTCGGAAAAGTTGATATCCCACAGGATGCGTTCTTCGCGTTGATGAAGAAATAGCTAGGATTTGATGGTTTCTTTTTTGTGCAGGATATTTTGCTCCCAGAGCAGGAAAATTTCTTCCCATTTATCGAAGAGATATCCATCTTGAGCATGCTTGGTGCCAATAAAATCTCTCCATTTTCCAAGTTTCATAGGGAGGACTTCTTCCAGAAAGTTTAGAGCTTTTGTGTTGCGTTCATTTTCATTGTGTCCGTTTTCTCGGCAGATATAGTTTGAAATCTCCAGAAATTCTTCCTTGGATTTAAAAAGCCCTCCAGAGGCAATATCAGACATTTGGATGATCACTTCAGACAGAGAGGTGATCTCGTAGTCTTCTCCAGGGAAAAGTGTTGCTCCGATGAGTTTATTGATTTCATCGACCAATTCTTGCCGGAGAATTTTTACTTTCTCGTTCAATCTTTGAACGAAGGCCTGCGCTCGTTTGATATTTTCTGCGTCATGAGCAGCGGTTCCTCCGAGATGATCGGCGTCATGTGCCCAGAGTGCGGCACACATGAGCAGCTCTTCCTTCTGCAAAAACTTCACTCCGACTGATTTTACCATCTCCAGAATCTTTTGGTTTTTCCACACGGCCATGGCGGCGTGAATTTCATTGTGATATGGATTTTCACTAATGGTTGAGAAAATCTCTTTTTTGGTGATCTCTATAAACGCCAGAAGACCGTTTATGTCCTGCTGTTCGTTTTGTTCTGAAGAGGCGAAGGTTGTTTCCATATTTTGAATAATTGAGCTATTTCTAATTATTTTTTCCGGTTTGTCAATTTTTCTGTGCATATGAAAGAAGCCCCACCAACGAATGATCGATGGGGGGGCAGGTTTAGGTGTGTTGACTTCTTAATAAGTTCCGGATTTTTTTTGGAATCGTTTGATTTTTTTTGAATATTTTTTGTTCCAATTTTTAACTCTTCTGTTTTGCTTGCTTCCGTACAAATTTTTTTGGTACGGGTTCCCACTATAAGCATAACACTTTTTGGTTTTGCCTTTTTTGGGCCAAGGGTTTCCATCAGTCACATTGGCAAATGCCTGATTAGAATTAAAGACAAGAGCGAAAAGAAACAAAAAACTAATTGATAATAAAACTTTTTTCATGACTTAAAATTTTGAAGTTTAAACTAAATGAATAAATAATGTTACTCCTGAATCTGGATGCTTTTGAGACCCAAAAGCAACATTATTTATCCGGTTTGATATCGTCCGTTATCCGAAATTGAAAAGAGCTGTAAACACACTGTATTTGACCTCGACACTTCTTCGCTAAAGCTACGAACTACTCGGGGAGAGTTTTTTGCATTATGAAGAGGAATACAAAGGGCAAATGAATGTATTTGATTGTCTAGAAGAACATGTCGCTTGTATTCATTTTTTGAAAAATGTCAACGGCAGGTTCTTATACGCAAAAACAAATGAAAATGTTACATAATTTTTAACTATGTTATGATTTTTATGATTCTTAATTTTCAAATCATGTCTCTTTGGCCGCTTATCGTTCCCGGGATTATTCTGTTGGTGATCCTTATCAAACAGGTGGATCAGTACGAGCGGGGGGTGATGTTTACGTTTGGGAAATTTACGGGACTGCGAAGTCCGGGATGGAAAATTGTGATTCCTATCTTTCAGCGATTGGTAAAGGTGGATATCCGGACCAAGGCGGTCGATGTCCCAGATCAGGAAGCTATCACCAAAGACAATATTCCGGTGCGAATTAATGCGGTGATTTACTACAAAGTTTCTCATGCCGACAAAGCGATCTTGGAAGTGGAAAACTACTTTTGGGCGATGAGTCAGATGGCACAAACGACCATGCGAAATGCCGTGGGAGAAGTGACGTTGGATGACTTGCTCCAAAATCGAGAAAAGATTTCGAATAAAATCGAAGTGATTATCGATAAAGCGTCTGACCCATGGGGAATCCGGGTAGAATCGGTCGAACTCAAAGACGTGATCATCCCAGAAAATCTCAAGCGAACGATTTCAAAAGAAGCCGAAGCTGAACGAGAAAAACGAGCCGTGATCATTAAGGCCGAAGGAGACCGAATGGCGGCGGATAACTTAGCCGCAGCGGCGAAGACCCTTTCGGGGACTCCTGGTGCGATTCATTTGCGGACTCTCCAAGCGATCAATGATTTGTCTTCAGATCAATCTAATACGACGATCTGGATGTTGCCAGTCGAAGTAATGGATGCACTGAAAGCATTTGGAGGTGCGATGGGAAAGAAGTAATTATTCCCCCAATCTCGCCGAAAGATAGTGAAACAACGCTGCCGGGATGTTGATACCGGTGGCTTGTTCGAATCCTTCAAACTGAGGAGATGCATTTACCTCGCAGATTTTGTATCCGTCTTTATCAAAAAGGATATCCACTCCGGCTACATCGAGCCCGAGAATTTTCGCAGATTCAATCGCGAGCCATTCTATTTCTGGAGTGAGTTCAAAGGGCTCTACCGATCCTCCTCCAGAGAAATTGGCTTTGAAGTCCCCGTCTTTTCCGGTACGAAGCATCGCTCCGATAGCGCGTCCTCCGATCACAAAGACTCGAATATCTTTTCCTTTTCGTTCAGAAATAAACTCCTGGAGGATTATATTCGTCTTCTTGGTGCTGAGGGTGTCGGCCATCATTTCCAATAAATCTTCGAGCTGTCCTCGGTTTTCAGAAAGCATGATTCCCTTTCCATGACTTCCTTCGGACTTCTTTACGATCATGGGATAAGACAGATGTTTTTCTACGAAATCGATGTTCAGTGGAAATTTCGCCAAGATGCTTTTCGGCACCGGGATGTTATTTTGGGCGAGATATTGGAGGGCGAGGAGTTTGTCTTTTGCAATTTTTCTCGCTCGGGCTGTGTTGACGACAAAAGTGTTACTTTTTTCAAAATGACGCGTAATCATATGCGTAAAGTACGTCGTATCATGCCGAGGAATGAGTACGTCTGGATGAGAGATCGGTTTTTCATTATAAAAAATATGCTCGCTTCCATCCGCTCCGATCACTAATTCAAATTTTTCAGGGACGAGAACTTTTAGTTTTATTCCAAGATTCTTGGCTTCTTCTTTCATTCG
>JBNKLH010000013.1:0-12451 GCA_050292255.1 Candidatus Altimarinota bacterium
CAGGAGAACATGACTTCTGCCCAAAATGTGACGCAGAACTCGGAATCTCAGAAGGCGATACAAAAGATCACGATCATCGAAAAAAATATGATTCTCGACGACAAAAAACCTCTCATATCGAAGAGCCGTGTGATCACAATTGTTAGTCAACATTTTTACACAAAAACGCAAGGGAATTTTCTCACAAAAACCTTGTCAAAAAAATCTACAAAGTTCTAGAATAATAATCCCCTATAAAACACCATGAATCCTTGTCCAGAAGCGGTTTCGGCACACAACGCGCAACGAACTCGATGCGAAGTTTGGACGCGTGTAATGGGATACCATCGTCCGGTTTCTCACTTCAATATTGGGAAAAAATCTGAGCATTTTTCTCGACAACATTTTGAAGAATGTGTGTGCGCAAACTCAGCTTTCTGTGAGAAGTACTAGAACTTTATAAAGGTATTGTACCAGCAGGAAATGCACCCATGTGTTTCCTGCTATTTTTTTCTGTAAACTCCACCAAAAATGAACTACATCCTTATCACCACCACGACCTGTCCAAAATGTCCGGAAGTCAAAGAATTCGTAAAAAATGAAATCTCATTTGAAGGAGAAATCATGGACGAAACACATCCAAACTTTTCTGACACACTCGGAAAATACGGAGTCACCGCCGCTCCAACCATGATCATCCTTAAAGAGGGAAATGAAGTTTTCCGTGGAAATGAAGTAAGCGAAATTCAGGATTTCTTGGGAGAAACCAACTAATCCAAAAAATCCTCTAAGAGCTCTCGGAAATACCCAGAAATGATTTGAATTTCTTTTTCTTTCCAGTTCAGATTTGTATAGTAATTTTCTTCTTGTCGCATTAAGTCTATCCCCTCCTCGATCCGAGGCTGCATTCCTTCTAGGACTGCCATTGATTGAAAAGAAAATCCCCCTACCACATCTGCTACATCCGTCCAAAATTCACATTCCGCATTACAACGTTCTTTTTTATGAAGGAGAAAATCCAAGAGCGTAAAAGAATTCGAAAGGTGTTTTTCAGAAAATTTCATTTTTTAATCAATCAAATCATCATCAAGCTGTTCTTCAATCACGCTCTTCATAAAATCAATACTCGCATCACCATGCTCCATCGTATTTAATTTTCCCACTATCACACTTTTCAACCCTTTCGCAAATTTCTCTGGAATATTCAAATCTCCTAATGCACCAGATAAATCATTTAGTTTTGCTTTATCAAGATTAACCCCTGCCCCTTTTACAAATTCTGCCAGCTTTGTTTTCATAGCTTTAAGTTTAAAAACAATCTACTTTTAAAACATTTTAACAAAAAGTCAATAAATTCTCATAGAAAATTGCATTCTTCTGTCTCATAACGCATACTCTCCTCATGATTCTCTCTGGTATCAACACACTCACCCTCCTCGACTATCCCGACAAAGTCGCCAGTATTGTATTTACAGCCGGATGTCCTTTTCGATGTGGATACTGCCACAATCCGCAGTTTGTACTCCCAGATCAGATCCAAAAACTCATGCCCGCCATGATCCCAGAAGAGAAATTTTTTAAGTTTTTAGAAAGTCGTGTTGGGCTCCTCGACGCTATTGTGGTATCGGGTGGAGAGCCGACCATACATCCAGACCTCCCTGATTTTTTTCGAAAGATAAAGGATATGGGATTCCTCACCAAGCTCGATACAAACGGAACCAATCCTGATATGGTACAAAAATTAATTAATGAAAAACTCATTGATTTCGTGGCTATGGATATAAAAGCCACTCCAGAAAAATACGAAAAAACAGTAAGTGCGCAGGTGAATACTGATGACCTGATAAGAACAAAAGAATTGATCATGAACTCAAATATTGATCATGAATTCAGAACAACCGTTATCCAAGAATTTCATACAGAATCTGACATAAAAGAAATAGCCCAACTCGCAAAAGGGTGTCATTTGTACTCAATCCAAAATTTCAGACCCGCCAAGACACTCGATCAAAACTTCTCTCAATATCACCCATGCACAAAAGACCAACTCGAAACATTCAAACACATCGCCGAACAATACATTGAGAATGTCCGAATTTTGGACTAATTTTTGAAATAAATCTACAATCAGAACGTATTTAGTTACAGAACCTATTTTCTTATTTTTTAAATATACAAAAAATGCGTAAATTTTTAGCCCTATTAGTCACCATCTCAATGGGACTCACTTTGGGTGGATGTAGTCTTTCTGAACTCGCCCCATCACAAGAGGATGACATGCAATCCCCTACCGTAGAAAAGGAAATGCCAATGCCAGAAGAAACAGAAAAAATGGCAGAACCCGAAATAGAAATATCTCTCTCTGCAGAAGACGAAGTCGCCATGTATCTCCAAAAAGCAGAAGAAGCCAAAGCTCGACTTCGAGAAAAACTCGCTCAAAGACGTGCGGAACAAGATAGTATCATCTCTTTCATCTTTAACTTGGTATTACCAACCGCTTATGCTGAAGAATTAGAAGAAGAAAGTATTGAAGATATCCTCAATGAAATTGAAGAAAATCTCGAACTTGCCGCAGATGCTGCTGAAAATATCGAAGACAGTGAAACAGCGGAAGAAGTTCTTACCGATGTTCAAACAACGGCAGAAGAAACATCTGAGGAACTTGAAGAACTTACTGAAGACGCAGGAGAAGAACTCATGGACGAACTCAGCGAAGTAGCTGACACACTCGAAGAAGCAGCCGCAGAACTCGATGAAGATATCGCAGAAGCTAGCGCCGAAAATGAACTCGGAGAAGAAGCCTCTGAAGAAGAAATGGAAGCTCGAAAGGCAGAACTCCTCGAACAACGAAAACAATACCGAGAAGAACGAAAAGTGGCTCGAGAAGAATTACGAGCCCAAGTAGAATCTGGGGAACTCACACGAGCAGAAGCCCACGAACAAATGCATCAAATGCGGATGGGAAAATTGGAAGAATTTCAGGCTGAACGACTCGCAAAATGGGAAGAACAAGATCCAGAAAAAGCCGCAAAAATGAAAGAAAAATTCGAAAAACGAGCAGAAAAATTAAATACCCACTATGAAGAACGAAAAGAACGACGTGAAAAACGAGAAACCGTCAAAAAAGAAAGAAAAGTGAAACGAGATGAGCTCAAAGCGAAAATTGATTCTGGAGAAATGACACCAGAAGAAGCACGACAAGAAATGTACGAAATGAGAGGTGATACACGAGATGAAATGTTTGAAGAACGAATGGAAATGATGGAAGAAAAAAACCCAGAACGAGCTGAAAAAATGAAAGAAATGCACGAAATGGGAGAGGAATTTCGTGAAGATCGAATGGAAGACCGAATGGAATTTCGTGAAGATCGAGATATGATGAAAGAACAAATGGATGCTGGAGAAATCTCTCAAGAAGAAATGAAAGAAGGAATGAAAGAAATGCGAGAGGAATTTCGAGATGATCGAATGGAAGATCGTGAAAAAATGATGGAAAAAATGGAAATTGTAGCCCCAAAAAAAGCCGAACAAATGGAAAAACGGATGGAACGTCGAGATGATCGACGTGAAGAAAGACGATAAAAATATTTATCTCTCAAAACAAAGCCTCACCAATAAACCGTGGGGCTTTTTTTAATCTTGCAAAAACTCAATATTTTCCTATAAAAGACTCACCATGAAAAAAGAAAAACAACTTCAGCTTTTCACACAAGCTTCAAAGATCACTCTCATTATTGCTATTGTGGTCATAGCTCTTTACTTATTTCTTACTCGAGTAGCTCCGAGCGGAGAGCCAAAAATGGACCCGATTATTGCTCGAGACATCCAGATGATCCAATCTGATGTCGAAGCTGGGAACATATCCCCTGAAGAGGCAAAACAACGACTGATCGAGACACTCAAAAAACAAAAAGAAGTAAATGAAAAACTAGATGATGGATCCATTGAATCTATCCTCAAAAAAATGGAACTTCAAGATCCAGCTGCTGCAAATGCTTTCCGCCAAAAGATCATTCAAGAACACGGAGAAGAGGCCCTTCAGAAATAGACACTAGTCTCTCAAAGCCACCTCACACACCATCTTTTCTCCATTGAGATATCGCTGGATACTACGTCCTGCACTCTCATACATTTTCTGAACCGCATCGTCCGAATAAAACGCAATGTGTGGAGTCGTAATCACCTGAGGAAGGGCGATTAATTTTTTATTAAGCTCTTTATTTTTGGAATCCTTTTCATTTTCCAAAACATCAAGAGACGCATAGGCCACCTTCCCGGATTCTAACCCTTCAATCAAAGCCGCCGTATCAACAAGCTCTCCACGAGCCGTATTCACGATAACGACTCCCTTTTTCATCTTTGAAATAGCTTTTTTATCCAACAGATGAACCGTATCTGGAAAGAGAGGCAAATGAAGCGAAATGATATCTGATTTTTCCCATAGCTCATCCAATGATTTCACATAATCAAAATGAAGCTCTCGGGCCAAATCTTCGTTTTGGTATTTATCATACGCAATCACATCCATGAGAAATCCAAGAGAAGCAATTCGTGCCACCTGACGTCCAATTTTCCCGGTTCCAACCACCCCAAGGGTTTTCCCCTTTAGTGAATTTCCCCGGAGTCCATGAAAATCAAATTCGTTTTCTTCTACCTTTTGATCTGCTTCTCTAACGTGACGCAACTGGGAAAGGAGCAATGCAAATACATGTTCTGCAATCACATGTGATCCATAGTCCGGCACATTACAAACATAAATCCCTCTCGCAGAAGCCGCCTGTATGTCTACATGATTATAGCCCACTGAACGCGTGATAATCAGCTTTAGGTTCGGCATATTTTCAATCAATCGAGCCGATACTTTTGTATAGATAAATGTACAGAGTACTTCAGCATCCTTGTATTTTTTCAAGATCTCATCTTCCGTGAGTATCCCTGACTCAATAGCCGCATCTGGACAAATACTCAGCACTCGATCATTATCAACCGGCTCTACCTCAAGGAAAACAATCTGATTTTTTTTCATGTATTTTTATTTAAAGTTCTCAATCCTATCTTATCGAAAATTAAAATGCAAAAACAATCCAAAATCATTACAATTTCTTCGATGACTGAAAACACAATTGCGGTCGGCGCTATAAAAACCTTTTATGAATCATTTGGAAAAGGCGAAACAAAAATCGTCATTCTCCATGGATGGGATCCCACCAAGGTTGTTCGAGAAAGTTATCACGAAATTGCGCCTCTAATGGCACAAGAACTCAAGTGCGAAGTCATCGTCCCCGACCTTCCTGGATTTGGAAATTCTGATAATCCCCCATTCGAAGGATGGGATACACATGATTATGAAAAATGGCTGGAAGGGTTCTTGAAAGAACTTGGAAATGAGAAAAACATAGTCCTTTATGGACACTCCTTTGGATGTCGGATCATCGTTCGATATTTATTGAAGCATCCAAAGTTCGCCGGAAAAATCATCCTCACGGGAGCCGCTGGAATCCGATGGCCATTGTCGTTTAAACAAACCGTCTCTATGTCTCTCGCCAAAAACGTAAAAATGGCAAAACATCTCATGCCACAGAGAGTTCAAAAATACGTTGTTACCAAGATTTTTGGAGCCAAAGACTGGGGATGTGTCCCCCCACACATGAAACATTCGCTGAAGAAAGTGCTCGACGAACCAGACTTTCGAGAAGAACTCCCAAAGATTAACAATAAAGTCCTCCTGATTTGGGGATCTGACGATGCGATCACACCTCTCAGATCTGCTCGTGTATATGAAGAAAAACTTCCAAATGGAGAGCTCCACATCCTCCCCACCGGAAGACATGGAATTCACAAGACACATCCAAAAGAAATCGTAAAGATCATTAAAAAATTTCTTTAAAAAAAGCGCAGAATAATATCCCCCATTTCTGCAGGAGACATTTCCCATTCGTGAAAAAATTTTCGTAAAACCCCGGTGTCTAGTAATTCCTTTTGGTTTTTATCAAGAGTTATGTTGGGGTGGGAACGGAAATTTTTATACGTTTTGGGATTGACTCCGAAGAACCGGGGCCGCCTTTTTGGGTTCGTTTTTGGCGGCGCAAAAAGGAACGAAGAAGGATCAATATATCTAGATTTCAAAAAAGAAAGCGACATTTTTCAATATCGCCTTCTCTTCAAAACTTAGATACTACTATTTATTCTGCCAAATCTGCTTTGTATTGGAAGTAACGTTGTGATCGTTTGGTTCCTGGATGCATATTTCGGTTGAAAGATCGTCGTCCAGCTCGAGCCGTTTCACTCCAATCTTTTGTTTGCACTGCCCAAATATCTTCTTGGTTTCGCCAATTATCAAGGAGGTATGCTCGGTATTCTTCCATTGTCATTTCACCAAGTAAATTTCGATCATAATCTCGATAAGAATTTTCTGTCAGTTCTCGAAATTTTTCCCATTCAATTTCTGTTGCTTTTTCATTTTTTGCATCTTCTTCAAGAGCTGATTGATATCGAGCCTCAAACACGGCTTTTCTGTTTTCATTCACGCCAAAACCGGCTTCTTCCATCAAACTTTTTTCTTCTGCCTTCCATTGTCGGACATCGTCCCAAAAGGCTTCTTGTCGGAGCAATCGTTTCGTCGGCCCCATATGCAATGTTTGGTACCAAGAAAGAGAGTTTTTGGTAGTGTTTATCGCAGAAACCAAACTCAATAGGGGCACTAAGAGTAAGATTCCTCCGATGGATGCGATCATAAATTTTTTCATATAAAAAGGATTTAAAAAAGGACAAAAAAATACTGCTAATCCGTACCAATGAACATTTCCAAAGGAGGATTACAGATGCTTTTTATTTTTGTTTCCAGGATTCTAACCGCATAAAAAAGAAAGTGTAAATTTTGAATCATATTATCTCTTGAAAAAAGAAAATCTTATTTAATTTTAACACCCAGATGGAAATAAACTTCTCTCCAAGAGGAAAAAGAGTAATATTTGCACAATGGAATTTTTACGATACCAAACGCCCATATCAATCATTGGAAGTGTTCTATTACTTCCTCTTATTCTTCGGACCGCACTCTGGCATATACAGAATTGGCAACTTCGAGAATACCGTTGTGATCGGATGAATGCCTATCTAAAGACAAAAGATGGTCGAAAAGATATCTATAGTTTCTGGTTTTTCAAGGGCATTCTCCCCCGACCAAAATTTTCCTTTCGGGTATCCCTCCTCTTTGTCTGGCTTTTTATAGTTGTCGGAGTGATATTTTTTTACGTAAAACTAGATACTTCTTATTCCCTTTTGATTACAACACTTTTGATCGAAAGAACTATGTGGTGCTGGGTGATGTTGGGAGTTCGTTTTTCAGCTATCCCGGTCACATGCCAAAAAATCAGACTTTATCACCAGGCAAAACAAGTGATTCAGAAAGGAAAAAATATTCATCGTATCGGAATCACCGGAAGCTACGGGAAAAGCTCTACAAAAGAAATACTCGTACACCTCCTGCAGGACACACTGGGAAAAGAAAATGTACTTTTCAATCCTGCCAACAACAATAATGAAGTGGCAATCGCGCGATTGGTTTTGAGTCATGCTTCTTTTTTCAAACCCTCTCAAAACAAAAAGATCGCCGTCTTTGAAATAGGCGCCTACAGTCGAGGAGAAATTCGAACGGTTTGTCATTTTTCACAACCTCACACGGGTATTCTCACCGGACTGAACGAACAACATGTCGAACTTTTTGGATCAAAAGAAAATATTTCAAAAGCCAAGTTCGAACTCGCGGAAGATGCATCTCAAGATGTATTTTTCAATGCTGACAATCCACAATTGAACAATATTTTTGATCAAAGAAAAATAAAAGCCAATGTATCTCCTGTTTCCAAGAAGCTTGTGAAGGCAATAAAAACACATCCAGACAAAACTGAATTTGAATGGCGAGACCAAAAATGCGTACTCCCATGGGGAGGAGAATTCTTTGTCACCAACGCACTTCTCGCGCTTGAGACTGCCTATAAGATTTTCGATATTGCCCCCAAAGAACTCGCAAAATCACTCAAGACACTCCCCCCTCTCAAACGAGCTCTTAATCTCAAAACTCTCCACAATGGAGCCACTCTCCTCGAAGATATTTATTCGGCTAATACGGATGGAGTAATGGGGGCTATTCAACACCTTGGGCAATTCCAGGGACGCAAAATATTTGTCGGAATTCCGCTCCGAGAACTCGGAAAAGAAGCCGGAAATGCGCATAAAAAAATATTTGAAAGACTGCATGAAATCGGAGCCGAAATATTTTGGCTCAAAACCGACTTCGCTGAATTAGGAAAAAACATATGCGGAGATAATTTCCACTTGATATCAACTGATTTCCGTCATATAACCAAAGTAATTCAGTCGCTCAAAAAAGGAGACGCGGTTTTACTCGAATCACGTTTACCTGAAAAACTTCTCCAATCCATACAAAAATACTAAAAAAACTCATTCCATTTTCGATCTTTGGTCTTTTGGTTGCTGGAACGATTCAGGCGGGGTTTGTCGATATTAGTAATCAACACGAAAACTTCGAAGCGATTGAATACGTCCGAGAAAAAGGAATCGTTCAAGGATATGAAGACGGAAGTTATCAAAGTGACAAAAAAATCAACCGAGCCGAGTTTACAAAGATCATTATCAAGGCCACTTTCTCGGATGCAGAAATCAATAACTGTGACTCTCGTCTCTGGGGATTTCCAGATGTAAACCGAAGTGAATGGTTTGCCCCATACGTTTGTATGGCAAAAAAACAAAACATTATCCAAGGATACGATGATGGAAATTTTAAACCGGGAGAAAATATTAATTTCGTGGAAGCCGCCAAGATTTTGGTGAAAACATTTGGACTCCCTACCCAAGAATATAACAAATACTGGTACACGGATTATGTAATGAAATTGAGCGAGAAAAGATCTATCCCCCTCACGATTACCGCTCTTGATAAAAAAATCACTCGAGGGGAAATGGCTGAGTTTATCCATCGACTCCAGGTCCAAACAATGCAAAAGAATCATCGAACCTTTGATCCCGATGTAAACACATTTCACGATCATCTCATTGAAACTACTCCCACACTCTCTGAAGAACAAACGTGCGCCCAGGGAGGTGGAAATTGGGAAATGATGCCCAATGGATGTGGTGATACGTGCGAATATCGACGTAATCCTCAAACAATGTGCACGGAAGCACTAGAAGAAGCCTGTAACTGTGGCGACAATAAATGCTGGAATGGAGAGAGTTGTGAGCTCATTGAAGAAGAAGTCACCATCGGTGGACGATTTGATATTCCCCGAACGATGAGAGAAGTAAATCCCACGGAACATCCCGGAGAAAAAATTGATGGAAGCTATATTTCGAGCTACAAGCAATGGACAGAAGCGGGATACCTCCCCAGTGCCAACAACATAACCCTTGATCTCGAAACAGAATGGGAACTCCGAGAAGATCTATTAAAATTACTCAACAAAGAACGAACCGCCAAAGGCCTCACTCCTTACACACTTGATAAAACGCTTACTGTTTCGGCTCAAAATTTCGCAGAACACTTAGTCGTGAACGCTTTCTATTCTCATATGGACAAATGGGGAAATGAACCCTTTGATCGAGCTAAAAACGCTGGATACATCGGATGGGTGGCAGAAAGTATGGTCTGGCGAAAATCAAGCGTACAAGATGCCGTTGATTGGTGGAAAAGATCAAATCTCCACTGGACGAATATTCAAAATCCGAAATATACAAAGGCCGGAATTGGACTCACAAAAGAACCCGGAGGTGGATACCTCGTTATCCTGATGAGTGGAGAATAAATGCCTCGAAGCTTTATCAAAGTGGCATAATTGCCTTTTCGCCTCATCCGTATACAATCGGTTCATATGAATAAGATTGTTTCAAATCAACTTTCTCCGAACTTTAATTTCCAAGATGCACTCTTTGCAGCTTCTTGTATTGGAAAGAAGAAACCGATAGATCCAAAACACTTTGAACAAATTTTTGGTACAAAAAATAATACACTCTTCAATGCCGCCCGAAGTGGACTCGGGCTCATTGCAGAAGAATTAAAAGCGCAAAAGAAAACCGGAAAAATTGGAATCCCCGCCTTTTGTTGTGCAGTAATGGCGACTCCATTCCTCACACAAGGTTTTGAAATCGAATGGATCGATACCGACGATCAAGGAATGATCTCGCTTCAAGATTTTGAAAAGAAAGCCAAAAACATCTGCTGCGTTATCGCTCCTCATACCTTTGGAGTAAAAGCCCCTTTAGCTGAGATTTCAAAAATTGCGAAAAAAAATAACATTTGGATCATCGAAGACTGTGCACACTTCTTCAAATCCCCTGCTCCAGAAGCAGACTTCACGCTGTATAGTTTCGGACGTGAAAAAGATGTTTCTTGTGTCTCTGGGGGGGCTCTTGTTTGGAAGCAGGATATCCATCTTCGAAATGTAAAAAACTCATCTAACAGTTGGACCTTTCATCACCTACTTCAGCCACTCATCTATGCGCTTGCACTTCCGTGGTGGCATGCGGGAGGAAAGTTTATCCCAGCCCTTTTTGCAAAGGTTAAATTTTTACCAAAAGCCGTTACACCAGCAGAAAAAAAAGGAAAAGAGGATTTTCCAAAAGAAAAAATGGCCCCTTCTTTTCAGTGGGTATTAAAGAAACAAGTTGAAGAATTAAATCAAAATATTGAACAGAGAAAAACCATTGCGGAAGCCTGGAAAAAAGTATTAAGTGAGAAATTCCCAAAGGCAAAAATCATCATTCCGGAGAATTATTTCCGAGTCATCGTCACTGATATAGATCGAGAAAAAATAATGAAACAATTACCAAAAGAGTTCCATCTCGCTGAATGGGATGGAAAACCCATTGCGCCAGCGGGTGTGGAATTAAAACAATTTGGATACACACCTGGACAATGCCCCGAGACAGAAAAGTTTGCCACGCACTACCTTACGTTCCCCACAAACAAGAGAGTTACATTGAAAGATGTCGCATATTTTGACACAATGTTTCGTGCATGAACTTTGAACTCAAAGAAATAGACACCCCTACGCTCCAAGAATTTTGGAATCATTTTGAAGGAGAAAAGACATTTCTCCAGGGTATAAAATTCGGAGAATTCCGAGAAAAATTAGGCGAAAAGAATATCCGTCTCGGAGTTTTTGAAGACAAAAAACTCATCGGGGTTGCGCAATGTCAAAAGATCTGCGCTCGACGAGGAACCTTCCTTCATGTCCCACACGGTCCATTGGTAAACACAACTGAAGGATACCAATTCTTTCTCGAGGAAATAAAAAAAATCGGACAAAAAGAACAATGTGATTTCATCCGAATTTCACCGTTATTAATTGAGAACAACGAGAACCAGAACGTTTTCATAAAAGGAAAATACAGAAACGCACCACTCCACATCAACCCAGACCGAACCTGGATACTCGATCTCACTCAAGACGAAGATGAGATCTTGAAAAACATGAAGAAATCAACACGCTACGAAGTGCGGCGGATCGAAAAAACGGGCATTTCTGTGAAAGCCGGAAACAAACCAACAGACCTTGATATCTTTTGGCAGCTTCACCTGGAAACAGTTTCTCGTCAGGGATTCACTCCCTTTGCCAAGAAATCAACCGAAACAGAACTCAAAATATTTGGCGATGATTGTCAGATTTTCAGCGCAGAAATTGATAACAAATTTTATTCAAGTTCAATTATTTTATTCGATAAAAAAGCCGGATACTATCACCAGGGATCATCGATTTACTCAAAGGCTCCTGTCGCTCATGCCACTCTCTGGGAAGCGATCAAAGAAGCGAAACAACGCGGATGTACCGAGTTTAACTTCTGGGGCGTGAGTCCAAGTAAAAACACGAAACATCCCTGGACAGGACTTTCTCGATTCAAACGAGGATTTGGTGGAGAAGAAAAAAAGTTTGTCTCTGCGCAAGACTTCCCGCTCACCAATAAATACTGGCTCAACTACACCATTGAACGATATCGAAAGTGGAAACGAAATTATTAAATTGCGAAATTTAGGAAAATCCACTAACGTGCTTTTAACTGTTTTTTAAACACATTTCACCATGGCAAAAATCACTATCAAAGACAACGGAGGAAATATCCTCGCACAATTTGATTCAAACTTAGACGATCCAATCGCGACACAAGGACAAAATAACGGAGTCCCTGTACCCGTCGCTTGTGGAGTAGGAGCTTGCCGAATGTGTGTCGGAGTATGCAACAAGGGACACGAATTCATCAATGAAAGTGCCTTTGGAGACAAACATATTGGAACCGAGGAAAACGAGGTACTCACTTGTATTTCAGGAGTCGCTAAAGATGCTCCTGCTGATGCAGAAATCGAGATCCAACTCGAAAACATGTAAGAAAGGGCTCCTTATTTGACAAGAAATCGTTTTCAAATACAATGCCCCCGCATTACGCAAATATTTGTAAT
>JBNKLH010000014.1:0-12374 GCA_050292255.1 Candidatus Altimarinota bacterium
AAAGAAACATTTCTCACCGGATCTATGGCCGCTGCCAGCGGAGGCGTGACCACTGTTTTTGATATGCCGAATACAAAACCACCTGTTTTTTCTGAAACAGAACTGGAAAACAAACGAAAAATTGTCACCGAACAAAGCCTCGTCAACTGGGGACTTTTCTTTGGAGCCAGTGAAAACAACGCGGAAGAAATCAAGAAAGTAAAAAATATCCCAGGCGTAAAACTCTACTGCAATACCACTACGGGGAATCTCAAAATGGAAACCGAAGACGCCTGGAAACGAATTTTTGAAACCGGGAAAAAGGTGACACTTCACGCCGAAGAAGAAACCTTTGCACATATCCTGCAGGTTTGGGAAGCCGAAGGAATGCCGTGTGAACTTCATCTCGCTCATACATCTAAAAAAATGGAAGTCGACCTCCTGCGAGAGATAAAAAAGAAAACCGATAAGCTCACAGCCGAAGCCTGTCCTCACCACCTCTTGCTCACACAAGATGATTACAAGAAGCAGGGAAACTTCGCGCTCATGAAACCCGAATTAGGAACACAAGAAGACATCGATGCACTCTGGAAAGGAATTGAAGACGGAACCATTGATTGTTTTGCGACCGATCACGCGCCACACACATTAGAGGAAAAAGAAGGAAACACGCCTGTTTTTGGAATTCCAAGTGTCGATACGCGATTCGCACTTCTCTTCACCGAATGGATGAAACGAGGATGGGATCTCAAAGAATTCAGTGCCATGATGAGCTCAAATGCATTGGAAATGTATCATGTAAAAAGCAAAAAAGGATTTATCCGTGAAGGATACGATGCCGACCTTGTGCTCATTGATCCGTTCTATCACGGGAAAATAGACGCCTCAAAAAGTTTTTCTAAATGTAAATGGTCACCTTTTGACGGACGATCCGTCCAGGGAAAGGTAGAGCAAACTTTTGTGAACGGAACACTCGTATTTGAAAACGGAGAAATCCAAAACGAAAATTTCCGTGGACCAGAAATTCTCTTCGCCTCTTAAAAAAACTGAAACATGGCTGCTCCTGATCCATCCACCTGGTACAAATTTCTCTGGATCGTTCTATCGACCGTCGGAGTCGTAGTGGTCGCTATTGCTGGGAACTTTTTTTCTGATCTCGTGGGATAAAATTTGAAAGTTTCCTCCTAAATCAATACGATAAACACCTCCTTATACAAAAATAAAAATGAAATATCTCATCATTACCGCTCACCCGAGCACAAAAGGACATACCAAAAAAATTGCGAAAGTATTTTCTGATACCGTTAAAAAAGAAGGATCGACCGCCGAAATCATGAACCTCTACACAAAAACCTGGCAACAGGATTTTTTGCAATTTGAAGATATTCGTGAAGGATGGATCGATAACACCGTAAAAAAAATACAAAAAAAGATCAGCGAAGCCGATTGCCTCGTCCTCGTTTTCCCGATCTGGTGGAATGATGCTCCAGCAGTGCTCAAAAACTTCTTTGATGTTAACATGACGCCCCACTTTGCGTATCACTATACAAAACGTGGTCCCGTAGGAGAACTCAATAAACGAGGATATATCTTCGCCACAGCAGATGGCCCTCGTTGGCTTTATAGTTGCTGGCTCAGCCCTCTCCGACTCACCTGGGTAAAAATGAGATGGGGATTCTGTGCTGTGAAAATAAAAAAATTCACCGTCTTTGGGATGATGCGAAAGAAAACTAAATCGGATCTCGAAAAAATGTACGATCAAGTTGAACGAACCGCGCTCAAAGACGTACAAAAATACTCACACTAATGTCTGATCGTATTTTCTTGGGACTCGGATCTTCCATTGGGAATGCGGAAGAGACCTTTGCGTCTGCAGAAAACTTTTTGAAAACGCATGAAGTGACGGTCATCCAGAAATCCAAGATTTTCAAAAATCCACCTATCGGAGGGGTCGCACAAAATGAATTTTCGAACGCCGTCTGGGAAGTGGGATTTTCAGGAACCCCCGAGGAACTCCTCAATATATTACAAAAATGCGAAGAAAAACACGGACGCCCAAAAGAACATACACACTGGGCTGATCGAACCTTAGACTTGGACATTCTTCTTTGGGGAAACCAAATCGTACAAACAAAACGTCTCAGTATCCCTCATCCGGAAATTCCTAATCGAAATTTTGTCCTTATCCCACTGTCAGAATTAGTTGACGAAACCTTCGAAATCCCTACATTTGGAGCACTTAAATCCCTTAGAAAATAGTCATGAAAACAGAAGATGCGATTCGCGCCATTCTCGAAAATATCGGAGAAGATCCTTCTCGAGAAGGATTGGTTGAAACTCCAAAACGAGTCGCAAATGCGCACAAAGATCTCTTTGCTGGATACCATGCAGATCCGAAGAAATTGATCAAAACCTTCGATGCAGAAGGATACGAAGAAATGATTTTGGTGAAAGATATCGAATATTTTTCTATGTGCGAACACCATATGATTCCCTTCTTTGGGAAGGCACACATCGCCTATCTCCCTGGAGAAAAAATCACCGGACTTTCAAAACTACCAAGACTCGTAGACATTTTTGCGAGACGATTGCAAAACCAAGAACGCCTCACTCAACAGATCGCAAATACGCTTTTTGAAGGGATTCATCCTCGTGGAGTCGCTGTCCAGATCACTGGAAAACATCTCTGCATGCATGCTCGAGGAGTCGAAAAAACCTCTTCTGAAGCAATTACTACTGTCTTCTTGGGAGAGTTCAAAGACGATCTCAAACGCCAACAAGAGTTTTTATCGCAAATCTAAATTGTCATCCTGAACTCGATTCAGGATCTTTCTTAATGTATCAAGAGAGATTCCGGATCTAGCCCGGAATGACATTCAAAGCGTCTCCAATAACGTCAATCGCGGTAACGCATCCACATACTGAATCTGCGCAATATCAGGATTCTTTTGGAATAAGAAATAAGCCGCGCTTCCGATCATCGCTGCATTATCTGTACAGTACGGAAACGTATTTGGTACCAGAAGCTTTCGCCCATCTGCTTCCAACATATCTTTCAAAATTTCTCGTAAATACGTATTCGCACTCACGCCTCCTGACAGATGAAGAGCCGTAATATCTGAATATTTCTCAAGGGCTCGAGAGACTTTTTTGACAAAAGTATCTGCCACACACTGCTCAAAACTTGCACAAACGTTCGCAATAAATGCTTCCGAAAATACTTCTCCGTGTTCTTTCTTGTAGTCCTCAATCACTCGATATACCGCCGCCTTCACTCCAGAAAAAGAGAAATCCAAACTCTCTTTGGACAGATATACACGCGGAAAATCAAAGGCTTTCCGATCCCCATGCAAAGCCCACTTGGAGACAATCGGTCCCCCCGGATACCCGAGTCCAAGCATCTTCGCAACCTTATCAAATGCTTCTCCCGTCGCATCATCGATCGTCCCTCCGAGACGTTCTATATCTACCGGACTTCGTTGAAGATAAAATTCTGTATGTCCCCCTGAGACAGCCAAAGACAACACCGGAAACTGAAAATCCTTCATCTCTCTATCGAGGAAAATCGAACACAAATGCCCCAATGTATGATGCACAGGGATCACGGGTTTTTGATACATCAAAGAAAGAATCCCTGCCGCGGTCGTCCCGTTGAGCAAAGACGTTTGCAATCCCGGCCCATACGTCACGGCCAAATAATCAATATCCGAAATCGACAATCCAGCGTCTAACAAACATTTTTCATACGCGCCTTTCCAGTTTTCTGCGTGTAATCGGGCCGCGATCTCAGGGACAACTCCGCCAAAAGCATTGTGCTCTATCTGACTGACTTTGACGGAACTCAAGACTTTCGTCCCATCTTCAACAATCGCTACCGCGGTATCATCACAAGACGTTTCAAAGGCTAATATTTTCATCCCGCTGATCATACGGGTTTAAAAGGATATTTCAAGAATGCTTCCAAATATATTGACTTTCTATGAAAACTTGCTATATAGCATCTCGAATTCTTTGACGTTCTCGGATTTTCGTAGGGAGTTTTCTCGGCAGAAACTCGCACGTATGTACCCCTTCGGGGAGTATTGTACTTGTATTTGTGCTGAGGATTGCCTCTCTATGAGAGACAATTTACGAAAATTTATTAATAACTAACTAAAAAGGGAAAAATCTTATGAAAAATTTTAGCGAAGGGGACAACGTTCAAATCGTTGATCCATTAACAGACGAAACTATTGGCAGGGGAACTGTTGTTGTAACTTCTGATACGAATGCAAAAGTACTAGTAAGAGCCAGCAAATCTGACCAGATAACCAAAGGGAGCAACGTTGTTCTAGCAGAAGAACAGATGTGGAAGAAACGTGGATAAACAGGGGCAATCAATCTCGGCGGAAGCATATCATCTGATATCTTCTGCCACTTTTTTGTATCTCAGTTTTCCCGTCGCTCCCGATACTGCAAGGCTTCTGCTACGTGAGCCAATAACACGTCTTCGGAATCCGCCAAATCCGCAATCGTCCGTGCGACTTTGAGCACACGATAGAACGCCCGTCCCGACAAATTCATCTGATGAACCGCTGACCGCAAGAGATCTTGGGCGTCTTCTTTGGTGTGGCAAAATTTCTTTACTAACGGCGTATTCATCTCGGCGTTGGTAGAAATATTTTCTCGTTCAAATCGAAGCCGTTGAAGCTCTCTCGCTCGTTGCACTCGTTGTCGAATCGTGGCTGAATCTTCCCCTTCTTGAAGCTGGGAAATTTTTTCAAACGGAATCCGCGGCACCGACACATGCAGATCTATCCGGTCGAGCATGGGCCCTGAAATCCGATTTTGATAGCGATACACTTGGTGAGGAGAACACGTACATTCCTTGTCCGGATCTTGGTGAAATCCACACGGACACGGGTTCATCGCCGCGACCAACATAATTTGAGCCGGAAACGTACAGGATCCTGAGGCCCGCGAAATCGTCACTTTTCCATTCTCAACCGGCTGACGCAGGACTTCGATCGTCTTTTGGGGAAACTCCGGCAACTCATCCAAAAACAAAACACCCCGATGTGCTAAAGACAATTCCCCCGGCTTTGGAGGATTTCCGCCGCCCACGATCGCCACATCACTCGCCGTATGGTGTACGGAACGAAAGGGACGAGAAAAACTCATCGGTTGTTTGGCATCCGTGAGTCCGGCAATGGAATGAATCTTGGTGATTTCCAATGATTCGGCAATGTCGAGCTTGGGCAAAATGGTCGATAACGCTTGAGCGAGCATGGTTTTCCCTGAACCCGGAGGTCCTGAAAAAAGCAAATTATGCCCTCCCGCCGCGGCAATTTCAAGAGCTCGTTTGGCCTGCTCATTTCCACGAATATGCTTCATATCAAACTCCTGGGTCACCTTTGATTCGTCTGAAGGAATAACTGTTTTGGGACACGGATCTTGGATCTGAACCTCCGTCAGATGATCACATAAGTCCTTTAGGTTTC
Source organism: Candidatus Altimarinota bacterium (assembly GCA_050292255.1). Taxonomy (GTDB): domain Bacteria; phylum Patescibacteriota; class Gracilibacteria; order UBA4473; family UBA4473; genus JBNKLH01. Next base: position 5,460 of record JBNKLH010000014.1, read on the forward strand.
GAAACCCAAACACTTCAATCGACTGGATCAACGCCGCTTCGTTTTCATTTTCTTTGGGGACATAGATTTCTTTAAATCCTCTTTCCGTAGCGCCAGACGCCGTTGGTAACATCCCCGACACAGGACGCAACTCTCCAGTAAAGGCTAATTCGCCCAGAAAAGCTTTTTGCAAAATATTTGCAGGAAGAGTTATTTGCCCCGTTGCATGAAGAATTCCCAAAGCAATAGCCACATCAAATCGCGGTCCTTGTTTGCGAAGATTGGCAGGGGCTAAATTTACCACCACTACTTGCCTGGGAAAAATAAACCCTGAATTTTTGATCGCAGAACGCACTCGTTCACGTGCTTCCTGGATCGCTGCATCGGGAAGCCCGACAATAACAAATCGAGGCATTCCGCGATGAATATCCACTTCCACCTCTACCTCTTCGGTTTCCAATCCAAACAAACTCAGTGTCTTCAAACGTGCTAACATCAGAAAACACTTTGGGGCAACCAAAACGGAGATTCAATTTTTCTGAAGCACAAAGCTCATTAAATCTTAATGAAAAACTTCAAAAGAAGTCGCTACTGCGTCAGATCAATCTTTAGTTCTGTCGAACTATTATTTGTTTCTGTTGTGTCAGAAGATTCTCCGGTGTCACCCGTTTCTGTCCCAGAGTCGGTGGTTGTGGCGTCATCAGAAGTAATCGCATTATCCTCACTCCCTCCATCATCTACGGAGGTGTCCTCTGATTCAGGTTCATCAAACGGACTGGAGACATCTGGCAAGGCCTCTAGGTTTTCAAGATCTTGAATCTCTTGTTTCACCTCATCTGCTAAGTCAGAATACCCATCTGTTTGCAAGTCTCGCCATTCGTACTTTCGCCATTTAATTTCTCGTTCAAGAGCCAATTGTTTTTCTGCTTCCCGTCCATGCAATAGCGTTGTATAGAAAGTATACTGTCGTCTTCCGACACTTCGTCGCACCTTTCCTCCTGCTGGACGTGGGGAATGAGCCGTATCTGAAATTTCCTTTGACGCGGATTTTTTTAGGTTTTCTCCTCCTCCTGGAAGCGGTCGAAACAAATCTTCATAATCCACTTCTTCCTTTGGCGCGCTGGCCTGAAAAGAAAGATCTTCTTTCGCAATCACTTTTTCACTGTTTGGAACTAAGTTTTGAGTTGTTGAATGTCTCAAGCTATAAGCCGTTGGTCGATCTACATGTCGAGGAGCCGTTTTTCGCTCAAACCATGTTTTTGATTGTTCTTCTACCAAACGATATTTCGGAACTTCTGGTGCTGGTTTGTAGGTTCGAGACCCCCGATACGATCGAGCCGTCATGAACCGTTTTGCATCATCAGGTTCAACGATATATCCCAATGTATCAATATGATATTCTCCAACTAAAGGCGTTGCCCACACTCCCGAAGTGAAGAACAACCCAAGAGCCAAAAGCAGAAATTTCCAATCGTTCATAAATGTATGTTTTGTAATACGAAGGAATATTTTACCACATTTAATACAAAAAAACAACTAAATATACACCAAAACTGTCACCTATTTCCACTTGCATCCCTCTGCCCCAACGAGTACCTTCTTAATGATTTACTTTTTTACTATGCATATCCGAAACGGGCTTCGTTTTCTTGCCATTGGACTTTCTATTTCTGCGACCACCTTGGGATACTGGGGAAGCAGCTATGAAGCTCCTGGGATTCAATTTTCTTCTCTCGGATCTTCTGCGGAAATTGGGATTGGAACGCTCTCAAGCATTGGACGATTTCGTCTGTCTAACCCGTCTAAAAAGAAAATAATCCTCAAATCCGTCGCATTGAAAAACTATGGGAACTCCAATCTCCAAGAAAGCTTGGCGGATGCTTCTCTCTGGGCGAACGGACAACAGGTCTCTAGTCGAAGCTGGATTGATCGAAAAGAGGTTTATTTCTCCACTCCTGACTACATTATTGGAGGAGGTGATTCGATCATTATTGACGTAAAAGCCACCATTGGATATGCCCACGACGGAGACACGATTAAACTCGGTGTAAAACGAGCGGAAGACATAGTCGCTCTTGAAATGGGAAGCGGATTTGCAGTAGGACTCTCTGTTGACGATGCCCCTACACAACTCAAAGAATATTCTCTCAGTCCAGGTGCCATCGGGATTCGTCGAACCCCCACCTATCGAAATAGCCGATCACGAACATACACTCGATCTCAATACTACCGATACACACCAACACCCTACTATTCTGACTACACACCACGAGAAGAATACACAACCACACAACCCCGAACGACCACTTACCGAAGCATTGGAAGTCAAACCCGTTCTCCAGGAAGTCGAGGCGTGAGTTTCCTCGATTTTTATGTTTCCCAAAAAACACCCGTGCGAGCTGATGGAGCTTTTTTTGAAGTCAATAGCGCCTCCTTTGCAAGTGATAAAAACGGAAATGGAATGAACAATGAATTAGAAGATTTCAATGATACATTTGATAGCTTCCAGCTCTACATCAATGGACAACGAGAAGATTCTGCCAGCTATCTTGAATCCTACCGAGGGAAAATCGGAGTTTGGTTCGATTCTTCTTTTGATCTGATGGCGGGGGACAACCACTTTCAAGTCACTGGACGTATCCGAAATGAAGCCGTAGACGGAGACAAAATCAAACTGTATGGAGGAAGTAACTTCCTCATCAATCCAGAATATCTCTACTCTGGAGATGCCGTCCCAAGTAGCAAAATCCATGGGACTCCGGCCGGAAGCCAAACCGATGTCTCTGGAGGATCTAGCTGGTTTCTCTACCAATAAATATGAAAAAATCCGCACTTGTTTGTTCTGGAGGAGGCGCCCTGGGACTCGCTGAACTCGGAATTGTCTCTGTACTTGTAGAAGAGGGCTATGAGTTTGATTATTACGCCGGCGTGAGTGCCGGATCGATTATTTGTTCTCTCCTCGCAATAGGTTGGACGCCCGATGAGATCTGGAAATTTGTCCAAAAAGACAAACTATTCCGTCTCGGAATTGATCCAAACTCTCAAAATCGATTTGGACTCTTGCGTGGACGGGCGTTTCTGAGCTTATGTAACGATATCTTTGGAAAGAAAAAAATCGAAGATCTCAATCTGCCACTCATGATTGGGACGACCGATTTCCAGACGGGAGAAACCGTTGAACTCACCGAAGGGAGGGTTGCCGAAGCCGTTCGAGCCTCTTGTGGAATTCCCGTTATTTTCCCGCCATTTTGGCACAAACACGAAAAGAAATGGCTCGTGGATGGAGGACTTTCCTGTAATTTCCCACTCGAATCGACCATCCAAAAATACAAAGGAAAACACATCATAGCCATCCAAACACACAATCATCTCAAAGAAATCGACTTCTCAAAGAAACGAATTTTTGGGGTTAGTTCGTTACAAAAAGCATTAACGCGAACCATTCGCATCATGCTCAAGAACCAAGAAGACAGGCAGATTTCTGACAAACGAACACTCTTATTTCAGCCCAATCTCGGAGAATTCGCCGCGCTCAGCCTCAAACAAGCTACTTTTGAGAAGCTCTACCAAATCGGTCGGGAATATGCACAAGAAAAGCTGAAAGAACTTAAAAAGTAAAGTTTGACACCTCATTGGGTCGAGATTCCAAAAATTTCATCAAATCTGACGTCTTAAATCGCAACGTTGCAGTATTTCGCAATGGATGAAAATGGGTGTATTCATGCATCAAAATCCCTTCATCGACCAATACTGGAATATCTTCCGCCCCAGGGTGAATCAACCCAAACGGCGTCACAGAACCGGGCGTAAGACCGAGATATTTTTCTAACCGTTCTGGAGAGGCAAACGAAAACTTCTGTTGCTCGCCAAAAAACTGGGCGATATCTTTCGTGTCAATCCGTGTGTCGGCTTCCACCAAGGCTAAAAAATGCCGGTCGCCCTTTCGATTCCGCAGGAAAAGACTCTTACACTTTGCGCCCGTAAGCTGATTATCCGTATAAAAAGCTTCCGACGTTTCACAGGTAAAAAAAGGTTCGTGCTCAAACTTCGTATATTCGATGTCTAAGTCCGCAAGTAAAACGTAAAGCTGATCTTCGAGAGGATGTTTCATGATAAAAAAAAGCGACCAAATTGTACCTTGGTCGCTTGAGAATTCAAATGAAGAATGAACACTAGTTCAACAATGTCGCTCGTTCGTATTTAAACAACGGTCGTTCTCGGATAATTCGTTGTCGTACGATTTGTGGATATCGAGTATCTGGTTTGTGTCGAATGGAGAAGCTTTCTCGTTGTGGAGTAATGAAATTCATTGTTGGGTATCGTCGCAATGGTGTTCGCACGCTTGATCGTCCTCCAGCTGGAGCAAATGAGTTGTTAAACTCTCGTTGGAATTGTGTCCCGTCTGCGTAAAACAATGCAGAAGCAAACCGTCGTTCTGGAACAGATACTTTGTAATATCGAGTTGCGGTTGGGTTCATTTCGTCTGATCGGTATGCCAATGCTGGTGCTACCGCTACGGCCGCCATAAGGATCAAAGCGAAGAAGGAAAGTCGTTTCATTTTGAAGAAATTATAAATCAACACAAAAGTACAAAATCATCAAAAAAAGTCAATAGAAATCTTTTTCTAAATTCTTCAAGTTACAATCAGGCCCCTATTTATTCGACAGATCAATCCAATATCGCCGCGTTTTACCAGCAGGGATACCTGCCCCACAATCTCCATCTTCCCTCTCTACAATATTTTCCAAAACGCCTCCATTTTTTTCAATAATGCGAGCAGATGCAATATTGCGATCATCACAGGTTATCAAGACCTTTTCGAATCCAATTTTTTTCGCCTCAGGCAACGCCAATGCCAGCATCCGAGTTCCCAATCCTTTTCCTCGTGCAGAAGGTCGGAGCGTATAACCAATCGTCCCCCCAAATGCGAGTAGATGAGGAGTGAGTTCGTGTCGAACACTAATTTCCCCCAACCATTCATCCCCGTCCACCAACCAAAACATTGTTGCCTTCACCCATCCCTCTGGAAGATTTTTCCCAAGGCGGATATCGGTTGCTTTTTCGACTCTCTCTTCCATTGAGAGATTCACTATATCACTGTCCCGGGAAATAAAAATTTCTCCCTGGAAGTCATGATACTCCGCCCGAGCTTCCTCGTAACTCTTTCGATATTTCAGTGACGGGAAAACAAGTTTTAACATTTTTGCAATTCATTTGCAGATTCCTGAGTCCTGAGTTCGAACTCAAGTTCGAACTTAAAATTCAAGCCCGGGCTTGAAAAATAAACTATTTCTTTTTCAATTCCAACACGATCTTCTCCCCATCAATCTCCATCGCCTCACCAGAGAGAGATAATTCAGAGATAGATTCTGCCAAGACTTCTGCAGAGATTTTATCCGCGTATTCGGCGAATACAGATTTTAGGATCTCAGAGTCCGTGGCGTAAGTGATCTCAATCCGATCAGAAACTTCAAACCCGCTCGTCTTTCGCAAGTCCTGAACCGATCGAATCACCTCTCGTGCCATTCCCTCAAGTTCGAGTTCTGGGGTAAGCTCTGTGTCGAGGACCACCACCGCATTTGGCGTAGAATCTGCTTCCACTCCTTCTTGAGTGAGGAATGCCACTTCGAATTCTCCGACTTCCAATCGTTCTCCCGCGATCTCCACAGATCCATCTGCGTTTTGGGTGAAATCTCCTTCTTTTCCCGCTTTGATCAATTCTTGTACCTTCTTCCCAAACTTTCGTCCGACCTGTTTGGCATCTACCCGAACGATTTTCTTCGCTACTGCGGCCAAGGAATCTTCCGTGAGGATTTCGATTTCTTTTACGTTCGCCTCCGCTTTAATCACTTCAATATCAACCGATTTTGCATTTTTGCAAAAGAATTGCAGTTTTTTCAACGGCTGTCGAAGTTTGATTTTTTGTCGGGCTCGGATCCCCGCAGCCAATGCCACCACTTCTCGGGCTAAGTTAATTTTGGTGTTAAGTTCCGGATCCATCCATTCTTCTCGTGCATAGGGGAAGAATTCGAGATGCACAGATTCTGCGCCTGTAAGATCCTGGTACAATTTCTCCGCAAAGAACGGACAGATAGGCGCCAAAATCTTCGCAAACGTTCTCAAGACATAGTGCAGTGTTTCGTACGCTGACTGTTTGTCTGCATCCATACCAGACGCCCAAAATCGAGTTCGTGATCGTCGCAAGTACCAGTTATTGAGTTGATCGATAAAAGGCGCGATATTTTGCAACGCGCCATCAATTTGGTAGGCGTCCATTTTGTCGCGATATTCTCGCAAAAATACTTGAAACTCAGACAATATCCATTTATCCAATTCATGAATCGGGTCCGGCTTTGCAAAGAAAATATGAGATTCAGCTGGCTTTGGCATCGGCATAAGCACCCAATTTTCCGGTGTTGGTTCCACTGCATCGAGAGCAGCCGTGAATGCTCGAAATCCATCTCCATGCGTAGCTACGACCACTGTTTTTCCTTTGTGTTCTTTCGTTTTTTCGGCCACAAAATCGGCGAATCGTGCCGTAATATCAGTCGAACTTTCTACCCCTTTATGTGTAAATCGAAGGAGTCCCGCTACAGCTGGTTGCCCTTCAAGGTCTCCAAAACCGGATTCTCGAACTCGATCATCAGTCACCACATCTCCCGCAAAATTCATTTCTTCTTTGAGGATTTGAGCGGTCTCCTGGGTACGAATAAATGGCGAAGCGTAGATCGCATCCGCATGATGAATACTTCCGGCTCGAGCCTTCACGTCGGCTTTCCCTTTTGGGGTTAAATGGTGAGGATTATCTACCTTCCCAGAATAGATTTTCTGGACATTGTGTTCACCCTCTCCGTGTCGCACAGCGATAAATTTCGTCGGCGTCCATCCGTCGATATTGGCATACGTGCTGAAGAATTGATAGGCACTTCGGACCG
>JBNKLH010000015.1:0-12063 GCA_050292255.1 Candidatus Altimarinota bacterium
CAGGTGATACGGTGACGCTCGAAGGAACCGCTCCGGCAGATGCGTATCAAATTTCTGTGAATGGATATACACTCACAAAATTTCAACCGGGAGATCGGAAATGGTCTTACTTTGCCTCTCGAAAATTTGGGACATTGGTTCCGGGAGAGAATTTGTACTCTGTAGTCGCTATTACGCGTGATGGGAAAAAATCTCGTGCAGCGGAAGTGACAGTTTTTTATGACGCGGCAGAAGCAACCCCGGCGGTAGCGGTGGTCGAAGAAGCAACGGATGTTCCTGTCTCAGAAGCCACCGAAAGCGATTTTCCGGCACCAGTTGTCCTCAAGCCGGTACGAGAAAATCCGGATGAATCTTTTGTGACGACGGAGGCGGTACTTACGATTTCAGGAACGGTGAGTGCGGACACAAACGCGGTGGAAGTAAATGGATTCCGACTCAAAAAATACACACCTGGAGAGAAGATCTTCCGATATACGGCCAATGCCAATTACGGAAATATGCAAGAAGGCGAGAACACGTTTGAAATTGTTGCCTTTGGGCCGAATGACCAACGATCAAAAACCTCGATTAAGGTTGTTTATCAGCCCTGAGTAGAACACCCCCTAGCCCCCTCTTAAACTAAGCGGGGGAACTATAAAATTCTCCTCTTGAGTTAAGAGGAGAAAAGAAGAGGTGTTCTGTTCGCAATTAACTAAAGAAATTTGGGTTGATTGCTTTGAGCAACATTGCTGATGAAAAGAGAAGCACAAGGCTTAACAAAGCTTGGAGAATTCGTGTTTTTGCGGCGCTTACACCTTCTGGATTGGCCCCTCCGGCGATGATTTGGATCCCAGAGACAACGATTACGAGGACGGCGATAAGTCCGATTAAAGCCCCTCCAAATTTGTAGATCATCCCGACGTAGTTGGCGACGAGATCGACTCCAGATTTCCCATGGACAGAAACCACTCGTTTTTTCCCGATAGGAATGGCTTCTTGAAATCCAACACAGTATTTACTGACTTCAACGGTTCCGTCCTCATGCTCGTCCACGACAAATCGTTGTACGACAAAGGCGTTTTCGTTTTTTTGATTACAGTTCGCAATTTTGTATGTATTGGTTTGTGGATCAAGCTCAACACATTCAAGTCGACAATTTTTTTCAGAATACCCGTCTCCTGTTTGGGCTACGGCCATTCCAGAAAAGAGAGCACTAGAGAGAAGAATGAAACTGAGAAGGATGTTTTTTTTCATCATTTTGTTTTTTTACCACAAGAGAAGATCAAGCACGAGTTGGACGATTGTATAGCTCAAGAACGCGACCAAAAGCCCAAGTGCGGTGTATATAAAGATTTGTTTTCCTTTTTGGAGTTGGTTTTCGTCTCCCTGGGAAGTAATCATATAGAAGGCGGCTACAATCAGGAGAAGCACTCCAAAGGTCCCGATCGTTTGCGCTACCAGACGGATGATTTTGTCGAAGATGTTTCGTTTTGAATCTCCCCCGATAATTTTCAACTGTCCTTCTTTCGAATCTTCTCTCATTTGCAACACCTTGGTAACGTTGAATCCAGAAGAATCATCTACCAAGATGGACATATCGAGTTCAGAAATTCGGTTATCTAAGAAATTAATACGTTCTCGGAGTTCTTGTGCTTTTTTGGCTTTATCCTCTAAGGTTGCTTTGTTTTCATCAGAGGTTTTTGTACTTGCTTCACCAGCGGCTTTTCGAGCTGCATTTAGACTCGCTAGAGCCGACATAACAGATCCATCTTTATCAGCTTTACTGGCAACAAATGAGGAGAGAGTCGTTTTCCCGCTTTCCATAAATTCACTAGCGAGAGGTTTTCCAGAAGTAAACCAATCTACTAATTCTGGTGGATTGCTTACGACAACACTCCAGTTTATATCAATTGTGATGGTTTCAATAGATTTTACTTCTGCAACAATATCGTCTTGTGATTTTTTTTCTGCTTGTGCCTTGGCGAGTTTGTATGCGTCTTCTAGTTTTTGAATTTCTTCATTTTGTTTTTCGTTTTCTTGGGCCGCCTCATTTACGATTTTTTCCTTTTCGTATTGATTACAGTCGAGGTCATAGGTACAGATTTTTTGTAGTAATCGAAGCGATTCTACACATGCTTGTTTGTTGTATTTTGGAGTTTGGTCTACTCCGTAGGGATCCGTTCCTTCTTTGGTGAATTTATCCGGAGAGGGACAAACCGCTTGGAGCGGGAACGCATTTGCAATAATGCTGTCGTCTAGCTTGTAAGCTCCTTCGATGGGTTCTCCTTTTTCGTTTTTATCTCCTGATGGTTCAATATTTACTTGATCAACCAATTGCCAGTACTGCCCTACAAATGTCGCAGATTCCATTTCTGAAGATCGAATGGCTGGTTTAGACAAAAGTAATGGACTGGCAGGGATTTTGTAAAAGGAAATAATTTCCCCTTCGCATTTGATATCTTGTCCCCAGTTATCGACTTTTAAGTATCGGTGATACATGGGTTGAGGCCCTTTGGTACAGTCGATTTCGTTGTTTTGCGCAGAAACCATCCAGGTTCCACAGAGAGAAATGGCCACACACAAGATTTGAAAAAGTTTTTTCATGCGTAAAAAAGTTATCAGGCGATTATACCTGATATTGAGCGAAAATGCAAGGATTTTCAATTGAGAACGCCCCCTTGCCCCCTCTTGAACCAAGTGGGGGAAATGTACACTTTCTTTTTATGTAAATCGTTCCATAAATATTTTTTTCGGATCCACTCCTTTTTCTTTTAAGAAATCTTGTGTCCCAAGTACCATGGCCTGATTTCCACACAAATAGAATTCAAGACTTTTTTCATAGTCCAAATCTTCCAGAAATTGTGTGATACGTCCGTGTTCAGCGTGTTTTTCGAGTTCTGGGTTTTGAGGAACTTTTGCCTCTGGATCCGTAGAAAGTCCGAGGTAGATTTCTAAATTAGGGGTCCAGGTTGCCACTTCTTCAAGATACGCAAGGTCTTGTGCATTGCGCCCTCCGTAGAGGAGTTTCATTGGGCGTGGAGTATCTTTTTTGGCTTCCGTGATGATCATGGATCTCAATGGAGCGATCCCGGTTCCTGTTCCACAGAAAACAAGCGAGTCTTCCTCATTTGCAGATAAAACGAACATTCCAAACGGGCCCTTCATGGTAAATGAATCTCCCGGTTTTGCCTTATCCAAAATCTGAGTTCCAAATCCATTGGGAATGATCCGAATGACAAATTCGATAAAGTCATCATCTGGAGAAGACGCGATAGAGTAGGCGCGCGCAGCCGTGGCTGTAAATTGAATTGAAAGGAATTGTCCGGCTTTGAAATTCAACTCTTCAGGACGATTAAATCGAAAAATTTTGGTATCAGTAGCAACCGTTTCTACCGACTGAAGCGTGAGATTATGTTCGAATTTCATTTGCAAAATGTCTCAAAAAAACTATTTAGACGTGTACCAGAGTAACAGAATCTGGTTGAAAATGAATTTTTATCCTCCTTTTTGATAGATGGATTCCCCCAAACTTCCTTTTGAAAAAGTTCCCCCAAAGCTACAAGAGATAATCTTGATGGAATATTCTCCAGAGGAAATTTCTTCCGTGGAGGACTGGATGCCTTTGATTGCAGAGATAGGAAAAAAAGTGAGTGCGATTGCGTTTGAAAAAGCGCGGAATGTCATTGGGAAAAAGAGAAAATAGGTTATAAACTTTTTATCATCTTTCCCATTTCTACCGGTTGAAGTGTGGGAATATATTCGAATTTTGTTTGCAAAATATCTCAAAAAAACTATTTAACGATTAGAAACACTCTGAAAATACATTTTTACCTTCCTATTTCTACGATGACTTCTTACGCAGAATTAACAGATTCGCTAAAGCAAATAGCAGACGAATATGACATAGAGGATGGAGAGAATATGCTTCAAAATATTATTGATATCGTGGAGCAAAAAGGAGTGGAACTGGAGCAAACGGTTTTAAAGCAAAAAAAGCAATATTTATTGATTCTTGAGCAAAAATTATAAGTTCTTTATCATCTTCCCCATTTCTACCGGCGGAATGTTGTGATGCATTTGTTGTGATCCATTTTTTTCGAGAACGACATTGGGGCCCTTTGCACATTGTCCCTGGCAACAGCATCGTTCAACGGAAATATCTTTTCCGGATTTTTCAATCTCGGCTTCTGCCCGCTCGAGAGTGTATTCGCTCATCCGCCCCCGACAAGCGTGTCCGGTGCAGACTTTAATATTAATTTTTGCCATGTGGTCTAAAGTGACATTTCATATGTCTTGTCTCCCGCAATAACGGTTGCTCGTTGTCCGGCATCATCGATCACGAAATCCCGTACATTTGGAAGATCAAACAAGATTTGTTTTTTGTAGGTTGCGAACTGATCCCCTTTTGTGAAGACAAGGATTCGAGAATTATCCGGATCCAGTACATAAAGGAAATCAAGATTTGCGTTTGTGTAAAGCTTGAGATTGTTTCCAGAGAACGGTTTGCTTGGCAAATCCCGAAATCGGAAATCTACTTTTTCTCCCCGGAATGTTTTTTGAATGCTTCCATCTGCAGACAAGACATAAACCGCCCCATCAATTGCAAAGCTAATCGCCTGGCTGAGGTCTGCGCCTTTGTTGTATGGACTGGCTCCGGTGTACTTTGATCGGGATCGTTCGTATTTCCAGATTTGATTTTCAACAGGGTCCAGAACGTAGAGGTACTTTCCGTATGTTTGGAGAGAAAGTCCGTTTTTCCAGGTTTCATCTGTGGTTGTCATTGGAGTAACGATTCCGTCTTTGTATTCAATAATTCGAGGAAGATCTGTGAGGAAGACTAATGTGTTTTGATCTTCTTGTACGCCTCCGGCAATGATGTTTTCCTTTTCAGAAACTTTTACTCCCTTTTCAACGAGGTTTCGAACGGTTTTGTAGACCATGTTTTGGTCAAACCCGAAGTGTGTTCCTCGTAAATCAAGCAACCCAATTGCCTCTACGGCATCGTTTTTAGTTGAAAAGTCTGCAACCAGGTTGATTTCCGCTTTCTTCGCATTTTCAACCTGGAGTTGTTTTTCTTCAATATCAGCTAACAAAAATTGTGCATCTGATCGGAAACTTCGTGATTCTGAGCTGAGGACTTGTCGTACCGCGTTTCGGGCTTGCTCGAGTTGTTCTCCGGCAGATTGTCGATCTCCTTGGAGAAGGAATGTGTCCGCTTGTTGTCGAGCTTCTCGCGCAACATCAAGCTGTTCTCGGAGGAGCGCTTCGGACTCAGATTCGAAGTTCATGATCCATCGAATCCCGAGCACCACCACCAATATCCCTAAAATACTTCCCGCGATGATCATCATTTTCTTTCGGGAAGGCAGTTGGTTCGGAAGGGAAATACTTTTTCGTAACGGGGCTCGTTTTGCTACTAAAGGAGCCGGAGTAGAGAGATCATTGATAAGAGGAGTAGAAGGTTTTTCTTCTGGAATGTCCTCAAAATCATCATCGGAAAAGAGTGATTCTTCCTCTTCTTCTCGCACAGGTTCTTCTTCAGTAAGTTCTTCTGGTTCAGGAATATTGAGTTGCTCTTCTTCCGCTTCTTGTTCTAGTTCGGACTCTGGTTCTGAAACAAGCTCGGCCTTTGGAGCACTCTCGGAATGAGAGATTTTAGAAACCATTTTGCTCAAAAATCCCGCAGAACCAACGTTTGATTTTTTTCCAATTCCGATTGTACTAATGAGAATATCTTCTTCTGAATGCATAGTCAGAAACTGACGGAGTGATCGTACAGAGTCATCGAAATCAGAACGAGAAAACATATCTGCCAATTGAGAATGTGTAATGACTCGTAGTAGTCGTGTGCTGGTAAGCAGTATAGTATCTTCAATAGCCACTTGTCCGCTCAGAATATTCAAAAAGAAAGCGTCTCCGTCGTCTGAACTTTCAGAGATTTGAGACACGGTCGCATTTCGCAAAAGATATACTTCTGATTCTCCCGATTGGGTGAGATAGAGATTATGAAAGTCAAAGAACGCAATCACAATGTCTGGTGTTTTTTTGAGATTAGGAGAGAGTTTTTTTATTTCTCGATTTGCATTTTTTAACGCATCTTCAAATCGATCATAGGGATCAGAAGTCGTGTTTCTTTCAAAGGTGTCTACAACGGCACCAAAAATAGTTTCAGCGATAGATTTTGGATCACCGGTTGTTTCATCAAATTTCCCGAGGAAATACAATTCCTGTCCTTCTCCTACATTTTGGTGGAAGGCAAACCCGAGATGATTGTGATCAGGATTCGTTTCGAATGTGTGTACGGCAAAGCTCATGATCGCGAGGTGAAAAATTTGATTTTGGTGTTATGGGATCTCTTCCCAATTAGCCATCAACTTCATTTTGGCATAAATGAATCAAATTTAAAATTTTTTATTGAAATCTTTGCGCATTCCCGTGAATTTGATTACCATTCTTTTGAATACCTGTATTTCAATACACATATAAAAAATGAAAAAAATCAGCCTCATGTTTTTCGCGGTGTTAGCCGGAGCAGGGATTGCCTTTGCTGCGGGGACAACTATTTGGAGTACAACAGGGATACCCGTAAAGACGCAATCTGATAGCGTTTCTCACACAGAATTTAATTCCCTCGTTCAAACGACAAAAGGAATTTATCACAGTGATAATGGAACACCGGATGAATATACAGATGATTTATTTGGATTGGGAGTTTCCAGTCCTGTGGCGTCTCTATCTCTCGCAGGAGGTCTAAAGGTAGGACAAACCTCTGCTACATGCAACACAGATATTGCAGGAGCTATGCGATATAATGCATCCTCAAAACGGCTTGAGTTTTGTAATGGAACTTCTTGGGAAACAATTGCAGTAGTGCTTTAGTGCGATACCTTCATAAAAAAATGAAAAAATTTATTCTCCTGACGGCTTTGGTATTTGGGATCGGGATTGCTTCTGCAGCGACTATTAGTACGACAAGCATCCCAGATAAAGGATCCACGGATACGGTGTCTCATCGAGAATTCAATACATTGGTTCAGACGACTCAAGGGATTTATCATAATGATTCAGGAACGCTGACTTCATATGTGGATGACTTGTTTGGGTTTGGGTTCGCAAGTCCTATGGTGAGTATGAGCCTGACTGGAGCGGTGAAGATCGGAGCCACTTCTGCGGCATGTGGATCTTCTACGGCGGGGGCGATGCGATATGTTTCTGCGAGCAAATCTTTAGAAATGTGTGATGGAACAACCTGGAATCCTGTTTCCATGTTGCCTCCGTGTGTACCGGAAACCTGTGCGAGCTTGGGAAGTACTTATTGTGGGATTCAACAAGATCAATGTGGAGGAACAATTGATTGTGGAGGATGTGCGGCGGGAAGCTATTGTAACTCATTGAACAGATGTGTTTCAGCTAGCTGTAATACGAATGCTGATTGTAACGATAGCAATATTTGTACGAATGATCTTTGTACAAATCCCGGTACGGCGTCTGCTTCTTGTTCTCATTTGAATAATACGACGACGCAATCTTGTACGAAAACCTTGGGGACTTGTACGAACACTGGAACGGAAACTTGTAGTGGTGGGGTGCTCGGAGCTTGTAGTGCGACGACACCAACGATTACTTCATGGACTCCTCCGACAACTGATTATTGTACAGGAACGACCTTTACTCAGACAAGCAACTGTGGAACGACTCGTTCTGCAACGGGAACGAAAACTTGTAATTGTGTAGCTGGGTCTGGAAAAATTAATAACTTTGGAACGTATCAAGTTTCTGGGGTAACGATGGGAACCCTAACTTGGACATGGCCAACCATCCCTACGGGAGGGTATTCAGCTGCGAATACAGTCTCTGGAAGCAGTACGATTTCAAATGGATCCTTGCTGTTTAAGTTTGGGACCGCGTATTGTAAAGATGGAGTTGAAGTCCAATATACAGGATCTCCGATTTCCACTACGGTTAATTGTAATACTGGATATGTAGCAAGTGGGACAACATGTGTGCCAAGTTGTACGGCAACAGCGCCGACCGCATTGGATTGTAAATTTGCGACCTGCGGAGAAACTCTTTCAAATTGTGCGGGGACATATAAATGTACCTCCTCTCTCGGACTTTGTCCTACGGGGAAAGAATGTGTCTCAGGGAGTTGTGTTCCAGTGGTTGTTTGTTTAGATACAACCTGGACACCTTCCACGACTCTTTACTGTTCTGGGACGACCTTTACCCAGACAAGCAACTGTGGAAACACTCGAACCGCTACAGGAACGAAGTCTTGTAGTACTGGAGGCGGGGGTGGATGTTTTGTGGCGGGGACGTC
Source organism: Candidatus Altimarinota bacterium (assembly GCA_050292255.1). Classification (GTDB taxonomy): domain Bacteria; phylum Patescibacteriota; class Gracilibacteria; order UBA4473; family UBA4473; genus JBNKLH01. The sequence continues at coordinate 8,300 of JBNKLH010000015.1, forward strand.
TGTGGAGATGGCTGATGGGACATTGGCTTCGATCGAAGATATTACAGTGGGACAAGCTGTGCTTGGGACAGACGGAATAGCGAATGAAGTATTTGATACAAAGGCATACGATTACGAAGGATGGATGTATAGCCTCAATGGATCAGATTATTTTGTGACTGAAACACATCCATTTATGACTCGGGAAGGATGGAAATCCTTCAGCCCAAATGCGAGTGAACAAGAGGTTGGATTTGGAGTGGTGGTTGGAACGCTTTCAGAAGGGGACGAACTTTTGATGCGAGACGGAAGTTATCAAAAATTAGAAACAGTAGCTCGGGTATGGAAAAAAACACCGGTCTTCAATATCTCTGTCAGTGGAGAACATGGTTTCTATTCTGATGGATATCTTGTCCATAACTATAAAGCACTCGACTCTCTTGATACGCTTAAATAAAAAAATATGAAAAAATTTCTTTTCTTGGTTTCAGCGATATTTGTTGCAGGAATGGTTTATGCGGCCGCAACTGTATGGAATACGACGTCTATTCCAGAAAAAAATATCACGGATAAGATCACGCATTCAGAATTTAATTCACTAACACAAACGGTGCAAGGGATTTTTCATAACGATAAAGGAACCGCTGGAAATTATGCAGATGATCTGTTTGGATTTGGAGTGAATAATCCAACGATGACAGCAGATGCCGCGGGAGCGGTGAAGATCTCTGGCCAATCGCTGACATGCGGAAGTGCTACGGAAGGAGTGGTCCGATACAATACCTACTTCAATCACCTTGAACTTTGTGATGGAAGTAACTGGCGAGGGCTTCGACTTTGGTCTGACTGTACACCAGAATCTTGTACTAAGACGCTTGGAACTTGTACTAATACGGGGACAAAATCTTGTGTCGAAGGAGAGTTGGGAGATTGTAGTGCGGTGACACCAACAGAGACATCTTGGACACCCGCGACATCTACGAAATGTGCAGGAACAAGTTTCTTTCAAACCAGTAACTGTGGGACGACTCGATCTGCGACAGGAACCATGTGTTGTCCGGTATGTAGTAGCTATCGACCATGTGGAGATGATGGATGTGGCGGATCTTGTGGACCTTGTGCTGGGACGTGTAGTGCGGCGGGGAGTTGTGTGTTCCCAGTACCAAAAGACAAATTGGTGGCATACTATCCAATGAATGGAAGCGTGAGTGATGTGAGCGGAAACAGTCGAACGGCGACTATTACGGCCACAAAAACGACGGATCGTTTGGGACGTTCAAACTATGCGTATGACTTCAATGGAACGAGTACGAATAAAATGCAAACCCCGATCACTGAGACGACTTTATCGGCAAATAGTGGACGAGACTTTTCTGTGTCACTCTGGCTTCGACCAGAGGGATGGGGAACTTGTACAGATGCCAACCACTGTAGTTATGGGAAGACAATTCTTTCAAATCGATATGTATCCGGGAACAGTGCCTATGGATTTATGTTCGGATTAATTGGGGAAGGAGGAGTGTCCTCAAATTCTCCGAGTTCATATCTTGGGATGCAGCGAGGACAGTTGTCTGTATCAGTGGGAGGAGGATGTATTTTGGACCAAGTGATTTCTACGACCGCCTTACCGCTCAATAGTTGGGCACATATTGTGATGTCTTTTGACTACAATGATAGTAATGGAAACATTACGGTGTCTTTCTACCGAAATGGATCAAAACTTTCGACAAAAGCATTCTACCAAACAGCGTGTAATACTACGGGATCCCTTGTGACATCCGATCAAATTACTCACTCAGATCGAATCGGGTCTCCGCGAAATTTGATGGTTGGATATGATACAGATACAAGTGCTGATTATTATGTCTTTGATGGGAAGCTGGATGAGGTGGCGATTTATGATCGAGCCTTGACCGCATCGGAGGCCAAAGAAATCTATGACTACCAGGTTCAATACTCAGACTTCTAAGAACTGGAGAATAAACGAACAAATAAAAAGAGGTGTGAATGTTTACGCCTCTTTTTTTATTGTTTTGAGAAATAAAGAAAAGCCTATTCGTTAATCAATTGATTATATTTCTCTGCCGCAAGATTTACGACGGTGTCTGTAGGATCTTCTTTCCCCAATTCATAACTCTTTTTATAGTATTTTTTAGCCTTGCTGAGATTGTTTTGGGATTCTTCTAACAAACCAAGGTTGAGGTAGGTTCGTGCATTTTCATCATCTTTATCGAGAGCGGACTCGAGGAGAGCCTCGGCTTCTTCGTATTCTTGATTGGTAATAAGAGACCACGCATGTAGGTTCATGGCGAGTACGTCATCTTCGTTTTTTGCGAGGAGTGATTCTGTAATATTGAGGGCCACTTCTGGTTTCTTGAGCAGATCAATAGCGGTGTGAACCGCTGGAATGAATTTTTGTGGTCGAGGATCGAGTTTGACCGTGTTTTGGTAGAGTTCAAGAGCTTTATCGTATCGTTGTTGGGCACTATAGATTTCAATGAGTTTCCATCGAACATCGTTTTCAAAAGCAAAATTGTGATCCAAAGATTTCTCCAGATAAATGGCTGCCTCAGGTCTGTTATTTGTCTTCAACAAAGCGAGCGCCAAGAAATAATGTGTTTCTGGTCGGATGGTGTCCAGTTCGTATGCATGACGAAGATCCTCAAGTGAGCTTTCGTAATCTTGTTTGAGGTAGGCAGTGTATCCTCGGATGATCCACGCATCAACATACGTGATGTCTTCTCGAATAGCCGTATCAGCAAAGGCGTGTGCAAGAGTTGCCTCATGATATTCAGCGAGAGATTTTGCAATGATCGTAAAGAGATGAGGGTTTTTCCCATCAGAAAGTTGGGAGAAATCAGCATATAATGAGATGAATGAAGTTGCCTTTGTTTTTGTCTCCGGACTAATGTCTTCTTTGGTCTGAAGTGTTTGAAGAATTTCTTGTGCGCCTTCATGATCATTTTGTAGTGCCAGGAGCATGGCCTCATAAAAAAGAAGTTCCGAAGGGAGAGGGTCTTTTGCTTTTAAGATAGTAAGGGCTTCATTGAATTTTTGCTCTTCAATGAGTTGCCGTGTTGCCAGGATGACGGCGAGGTCTGAGTCCGGAAATTTATTATGAATCTGTGTAATCAGGTTCCCAAGTTTTGTGAACTCTCCTGCCCGGATGTGGGCTTCAGCGAGAAGTTTGTAGATTTCGATATCATCTGGGTTTTCACGGAGGGCCGCTCCGAACTCAAGAGAGGCACGAGAATAAAATTCGTCTTCGAGAAGTTCTTTTCCATCTCGGAGGCGCGTCTCATAGGATTTTGCTCGAGGGACTCCTGTCTTGACCGGTTGGGAAGTTTCGGAGGAGGACGTAATACTATAAAGAGTCCGGAATACAGGGAGGTGCGACAGGCTGTCTTTTCCCAGTACCAATAAGACAATAAGAAGTCCCAAAAAGAGGACGCACGAAATGATCCAGGTAATAGTTTTTTTCATCGTGGGAAATTGTAAATGTGGTGATCTGGTTTTGTAAAGAGTTCTGCTTTGAACTCTTTTTCGAAAAATTGTTTTTCAAAAGAATGGACAGAGAGATCTTTGTATTTTCTGAAATGTGACGAAAATCATAAAAAATCAGTTGACATTTCATATTCTTTCGTGAAAATTCGCGCGAAATATTTACTATCGCTTTTTAATTAAAAAAATGAGTAATACCTTTTTGGATCAGGTTCGAGAAATGGAAGAGAAGGCTCGTAAGATTGTAGAAAAGGCATTGGAAGACAAGCAACGATCACTCCAAG
>JBNKLH010000016.1:0-11922 GCA_050292255.1 Candidatus Altimarinota bacterium
GGTGAAGTTGTTTTCATATTTAAAAGTTATTTATTAAAAATAGGCGACGTTGTGGAACGTCGCTTTCTTTTATTGCATTACGCTTGGGAGCCAGAATTGCCAGCTTCCCACTCCAGCGAGAATGGCCCCTCCTAGTATGACAATAAGGACAACCCATCCTCCAGCGAGGCGTTTGGTCGAGATATATCGTGTGTCAGAGAGAGAATCATGCCAGGCGTTTTTTTCTTTTCGCCAGCCGGCAGGCCAGTATCCAACCCCGAAAGCAATGGTAGAGATGAATTTCGCAAAAACCCGGATGAAAAGTTTCCCGACAGAAGCGACTTCGTGTGTTTTTTTATCTACGATTTTTCCACCCAAAATCTTATCTCCGAGCGTTTGTCCGTCCCGAAAATAAAAGTAGATGTTGAGCACGATTGGAACGATAAAAATACTGAGAACTTTGTCCAAGTGTTTGATGGCGACTCGTTTCCAGTATCCTGCGTATCCCACAGATTTTTCCTTTTTCTTTTTCTCATTCCAGTTTTTTCGTGTTCCTTTGAAGAGAAGGATAAGGATCGGGATTGGAAGCGCGATATAAAAAAGAATCGCGACAAAGATTCCAATTCGGCTCATGAGTTCAATCATTTCTGGTGATTGTTGCGCCATGAGGTATTCATTGAGTTCGTTTTCAAATCCATTCCCAAGGGCAAAAGCAGGAATGAAAAGGGCACAAAGCAAAGCGAGATTAAGAAGATATTTTTTCATGATGATATTTATTTTAAAGAACCCCTTGTTGGGCGGCCATTTCAACGTAACTTTGAAATGAAAAGTACGAAATAAGAACGAGAGGGATAATCGTCGTGAGAGCGATAGTAAGGACGATCCAGAATCCATTTACTTTCTTTGTTGAAATATATCGTGTGTCAGACAAAGAATCATGCCATGCATTTTTTTCTTTTCGCCATCCGGCAGGCCAGTATCCGATACCAAGAGCAAGACAAGAAGGTAGTTTCGCAATAAACCGCATAAAGAGTTTCCCGACAGATGCGATTTCGTGAGATTTTTTATCGACAATTTTGGCTCCAAATACTTTGTCCCCAATTGTTTGTCCGTCTCGGAAGTAGTAGTACAAGCTGAAGAAAATAGGAACAATCGCCACATTGATCAACTTATCAAATACTTTGATCGCGACCCGTTTCCAAAATCCGGCATATCCCACAGATTTTTCTTTTTTCTTTTTCATGCTCCAGTTTTTTCGGGCAGCCAAAATAAGGAGGGTGATAGATATCCCCGGAAAGAGGATATAAAAAACCAATACAACCACCCCGCCAATAACACCTGCCACGACATCGTCCATCATGGCTTCATAGTTTTCGTCTCCATTCATCCCAGACATTCTTTCGAGCGGGAGTTCATCCATTGGATAATCCCGATACATATCAGGGAGCATTTCATCGGAAATTTCTACTCCATCGTCAATCATTTCAATGGTCATCCCAGGAGCTACTTCTACGGCTTCGAGCTCAATAGGTTCGGAATCCATAGCTGCATTATCGGCTTCAGACTCTAGCATAACAGGCTCCGCAGTCGGCATTTCATCTTCTCCGGCAAACTCAAAGAGCGCGGGTTCTGCGACCGGGAGAGTTTCTGCCTCTTGAGCAAAGGAAAACATTGGAACACACAACAGTATTCCACAGAAGCTCCAGAATATTTTTTGCATTTGTATTGGGGTTAAATCCTCTAAATTGTTGCCTTTTCGCGAAATTTTGTCAAAATCCGGGGCGGTTAATTCCCTTTGTCATGACAGAAAAAAAATCAAAGCAAAGTCCGATGGAAGAAAAAATCCTTGAACTTGAAAAACAGATAGAAGCCTTATCTGAAAACCTAGAATCAGAAACAGCCGCTAAAATGCGAGCCTTGGCGGATCTCCAAAATTTCCAACGACGAAGCGGGGAGCAACAAGCCCTTTGGAGTGCGATGGCGGTGAAAGATTTTTTACAGAAGTTTTTACCAAACTTATTGGAGCTTTCTCTTGGCGCTGAACATTCGTCAGATGAGGATATGAAAAAGGTAGTGGACAAGTTTATGGACGGGATGACCAAACAAGGCGTTGAAAAAATTGAACCTGCATCAGGAGATGATATTGATCCGGATCTTCATGAAGTCCTTATGGTTGAGGAAGGAGAGGCTGGAAAGGTCGTTCGTCTCCTTGAACCGGGATGGAAATTCCAAGACTCTGTTATTCAGCCGGCCAAGGTTTCTGGGGCGGTTACTTCTTAATATTTTTAAAAAATTTTCTATAGCATGGGAAAAAAACGAAAACGATCTCGACAAAAAACAGGGGTGAAAGTTCTTGCTGCACTTGCTGCTGTGGCCATGATTATGAGCGTGGTGGCAATGTTTTTGGTGTAGTTTTTTGTTGCAGAGTGGGAGAGATACAGAGCAAGAGAGTTCTGTTGGAAAGCATCTATCTCTGTAGCTTTCGAGCTCTCAAACTTTCTAACTAAAATGGAAAAACTCAAAGTGGCCGTCGGGCTTTCGGGAGGGGTGGATTCTGCGGTCGCGGCACAGCTGTTGGTAGATCAAGGCTATGACGTGACGGGGGTTTTTATGCGCAATTGGGACGATGGAACGGAGGAATGCACGGCAATGCAGGACGCGATCGATGCCGAAAAAGTCGCGAAGCATATCGGAATTCCTTTTGTGCATGTGAATTTCGCGAAAGAATATTGGGACCATGTGTTTGAGTATTTTTTGTCAGAAAACAAAGCCGGTCGGACACCCAATCCAGATATCTTGTGTAATAAATTCATCAAGTTTGATGCCTTTCTCAACAAATGTCTTGAGCTTGGCGTGGATAAGATTGCAACGGGGCATTATGCCAAAATTCGAGAAGGAAAGACCTTCGAACTCTGTATCCCCAAAGATAAAAACAAGGATCAGACTTACTTTTTGCACCAACTAAATCAGTTTCAACTCTCCAAAACCCTCTTCCCGCTGGCCGATCTGACCAAGCCGGAGATTCGGACCAAAGCTAAAGAGATGAATCTCCCGAATGCGGATCGAAAGGACTCAACCGGGATTTGCTTCATCGGAGAACGAAACTACTTCGAATTTCTCCAGAAATATATCAAAAAGTCTCCCGGAGACATGATCGAAAAAGATACCGGGAAAGTAATTGGAAAGCACTCAGGGCTATCTTTTTATACCATTGGGCAACGGAAAAATCTTCACATTGGAGGCGTACAAGGATTTGAGGAAGCCCCGTGGTTTGTGATCGAAAAGGACTTTGATCGAAACGCCATTATCGTTTCACAAAACGAAGATTGTCTCCTGCAGACAAAATTAGAAACGAAGGACTTTCACTGGATTTCTGGGGCGGCGCCAGCAGAATCATTTGAATGTATTGGAAAGGTCCGATACCGAGATCCGGGAGTGGAATGTGTGGTTTCGGTTGTGCCGAGTTCGAACTCAAGTTCGAACTTAAAAGTTGAATTCAAATCTCCGGTTCGGGCTATCGCGTCAGGACAATCATTGGTTTTGTATGATGGGGATGTGTGTTTGGGAGGTGGTGAGATTGTGTAATCTTTCTGTTCTTCCTCAATGCCGAAGGATTGGGACTTTTCAAAAAGACTTGTTGTTTAGATTTTTTAGGAAATCAGATACAATAGTTTTATATGGGAAATTCTTCTGATCAAGATCGTATTGCCGCCTTGGAAGCCAAAATTGATGAGCTGACCAAAGTGGTAAAAAAAATTAATCGGACGGTTAATCCGCCGTGGTGGAAAGCCATTTTGCTCTTTATCTATCATAATTTTTTCACGATTTTGCTCTTGGTGGCATTGGGATATATTTCTTGGAAAGCTTGGAATCTTTACCTTGATGTCATGCAACAAGTCACCGAGGTAAAGGCCCAAATCGCAGAACTCAAGGAAATACCGGGGAATATACAGACTTCTTTGCAGACGATGCTTGAAAATGCTTTACAACAGATAAAGTTCTGGTAAAAGAAAGGTAATGAAGAAATCTGCCTCAGAAACAATGAACAATGTTCTCGAAATTGGAGCGGGGATTGGAGGACTTGTTTTGGGATGGGGCGTGTTAGAAGGTCCGATGCGAATTGTTTCAGCTGCCGTTGGGGGAGTGCTTGCGAAGGCCTTGGCTCATAAAGTTTTGAATTAAAAAAGACGCCCTAGAGAGGGACGCCTTTTTTGTTATTGGAATGTATATTTATTCCAGTATTAGATTTGTCCACGGAGTTCCATGGCCGTTACGATTCGTTCAACCCCCAGGATGAACGCAGATCGTCGCCATGAAGTATGGTGTGTGTTTTTGATTTTCATCAAATCTTCAAATGCGTTATCCATGATGAGTTTCAGTTTTTTTACGACCGTGTCTTCGTCCCATACATCTCCAGATCGGTTTTGAACCCATTCAAAGTAAGAAACGGTCACTCCTCCAGCGTTTGCCAAAATATCTGGCAAAACTTCTACTCCCATTTTTTCAAGGATAGCGTCGGCTTCTGGAGTCACTGGCCCGTTGGCGAGTTCGAGCACCACTTTGGCTGTCACTTTTCCGGCGTTATCTCCATGGAGCACTCCATCAAGAGCCGCTACCACGAGTACATCTACGTCGAGTTCGAGCAATTCTTCATTCGAAATCATTTTTACTTGTTCCTTCTCCATTTTGTGTACATCGCACACATCTCCTTCGTAGAAGTTTCCTCGGAGAGATCCTGATTCTTGTTTGTAGGATTTCAATTTTTGGACATCACATCGTCCGCCTTCACAGTACAACCCTCCTTTTGAATCAGAAGCCGCGAGAACCTTAAATCCAGCTTCGTGAGCAAGTTCAGCAAAGTAAGCTCCGGCGTTTCCAAATCCTTGAACGGCAACGGTGGTGTCTTCTGGTCGTTTTCCGTTTTGTTTGAGGTAGTTCAAAAGCACGAAGAGTCCTCCTTGGCTGGTCGCGTAGTTTCGCCCAAGAGATCCTCCGAGTTCTAGTGGTTTTCCGGTGATAGTTCCTGGTGATTTGTATCCCAAGACTTTTTCGTGTTCATCCATCATCCAAGCCATTGTTTGTGGATTGGTGTAGACGTCTGGTGCCGGAACATCTTTGTTTACCCCGAAGACTCCATTTTCAGTTCCCCATCGGAAGTACGCTCGACTCATTCGTTCGTTTTCTTTTTGAGAAAGTTCTTTTGGGTTTACTTGGATTCCTCCTTTCCCTCCTCCAAGAGGGATATTTACCACTGCACATTTCAAGCTCATGAGAGCGGCAAGGGATTTAACTTCTGCCAAATCGGCTTCATGGTGAAATCGGATTCCTCCTTTGTAAGGACCACGCGCAGAGTTGTGTTGGACTCGATACGCCGGAACGCTCATAAGCGATCCATTGTCTCGTTCGAATGTAATTTCTGTTTCGTGAATGTGTTCTGGTGCTTCGAGACGATCTCGTGCACTAGAAGATAAATTGATAACATCCGCTGCTGCACGGAGGTTGGTCAAAAAATGTTCATACGGTTTTTTAGTAGCCATAGTGTAAAAATAAAAAAGGACGGATTGATAGTAGGGAGCTTTTTTTCTTTCGTCAAAACTGGAAAATATGTGTTCTCTGCAAAAAAAAGGAGCATTTTTGCATTCCTCTTTTTTCCCAGTTTTCCGTCTTCTTTTTGAGGAGATTCTTTTTATAGAGCGATATATACGAATTGAGAAATATAAAAAAAGAGGCAGATACCTGCCTCTTTTCTTCTTGTAATTTTTTTGAAAAAACTATTCAAGTTCAACTTTCGCTCCAGCGTCTTCGAATTTCTTTTTCAATTCTTCAGCTTCTTCTTTCTTTGCATCTTCTTTAACCACTCCTCCTTTTTCAGCCAAAGCTTTTGCTTCTGCCAATCCGAGTCCAGTGATTTCTCGAACTACTTTAATCACAGCGATTTTTTGAGCTCCAGCATCTTTCAACACTACGTTGAATTCTGTTTTTGCTTCTTCTTCTTCACCTCCTGCAGCGGCTCCTCCTGCAGCAACAGCTACTGGTGCAGCGGCAGCAGAGATTCCGTATTTTTCTTCAAAGTATTTTGCAACGTTGTTTGCTTCAACAACAGTCAATTTTTCAATTGCATCAACGACACCTTGTTCGTTTTTGCTCAATTCGATAGTTACGTCTGACATTTTTAAAGGGTTTAAAAAATTTTTAAAAAAAGTGTGTCGTTCAAAACGACTAGTTTGTAAATTTGTCCGCGTTTTTCAACACGTTGATGTTTCGGCGGAAACCAGATTGGAGAACAGTATGAATTCCTTGAGGTCCAGATCGAAGCATTCCAACGATCTTTGCCAAAGATTCTTCTCGTGTTGCCGTATCGGCAAACGAAGCAGTCGCAGCTGCATCCAAGAATTTTCCTTCAAAGAGGGCTCCTGCAAAATCAAATTTTGAGAAGTTCTTTTCTTTGTTGAAGAAATCTTTTTTGAGGCGTTTGATTTCTTGGGCAGGCATAACCGCATCTGTAGGAGATACGATCACAGCAACAGCTCCTTGGAGATCATCTGCAGAGAATTCTGCGAGACCGGCCTCTTTTGCAGCCAAAGCGATCAATGTTTTTTTGATCACTGTGTATGACATACCTTTCTCTCGGAGTGCTCGACGAGTCGTTTGCACTTCTTCCACCGTTACGCGATCAAACTTTACGAAGGCAACTCCTTGAGCTTCTTTGAATTTCTCAATGAGGGCACTTAGCTGATCTGTTTTCTTGGCTTTGGTAATGGCCATGTGAGAACGATAGATTAGAAAGTATAAAAAAAGCTCCGCCGAGCGAAGACTTTTGCGAGTACAAGATTCCCATTTGGGACCGTTTAGGGCGGATAAAACGTGGCGAAGCCATCTATCCTTTCACATCAATTTGATGTGATATCCTGTCGTTATCTCGTCTCGGCGGGGCTTATTATTTCTCCGAAGAGAAACTGCCTGCGGTCTTCAACTGAGTCCACCTTATTAATTTGAGGATATTTGTCAAATTTTTCTGATTTTTACGGGAGATCTATCCCGCCTTTGGACCAGGGGTTGCATCTGAGGATTCGCCAAACAGTACGAGGGACTCCAATGACAAACCCATTTTTCTTGAGCGCGAGAATGGCATACTCTGAGCAACTGGGGTGAAATTTACATCCCGAAATGCGGTCACATTTCCCAAGTTCAGAATGGTCCGGAGAAACGGTTTTTTGGTACACTTTTATGATCCCAATAGTTCCTTTTGCGAGCGTCATATCAATTTTTTGTGGGATGCGAAAGAAGAGATTCATGCCGTACAAATTATACTCTGGAAATGAAAAAATGCGAATGAAGGATGGCTTCCGTAAAAATATTTTTGACAAAAAAAAATCCAGCAGTAAGATCTCTGAGCTTTGATCTTTTGCACGTACGAAATGAACCTCATCGCATGGTTACTTATCCCTGGCGGGATTGCTATTATCGTCTATTCGATAAAAATCGGAGACTTTATTGGTGAGATCGACTTTGCCGAAAAAATATTTGGCAGAGGGGGAACGTTTACCTTTGTGAAGCTCTTTGGACTCGCGCTCAGCGTGTTTTCAATCGTTTGGCTCACAGGAGATCTCCCGCGATGGCTTCGGTCTACATTCAGCATCTTCTTTGGAGGCGGAATGGGAGACGGATAGAAAGTTCATATCCCGTAAAAACGGGGCTATAGCTCAATTGGCTAGAGCACCTGCTTTGCAAGCAGGGGGTTCAGGGTTCGAGTCCCTGTAGCTCCACCATTTCAAAAAAAGATCCTTTGAATGACAGATTTATCCCTGTCATTTTTTGTTATTTATATTTGACAACTTTCCCGTTGGTAACTAAGATCCCGACCGTATTCTTTTTGGGTGAGTAGCTCAGTGGTAGAGCAGTAGCCTTTTAAGCTATTGGCCGCGGGTTCAAGTCCCGCCTCACCCACCACGTCGGAATTCGCCTACGCGCATTCCGTTTTTTGTTTTCACAAAAAAACTCCATATAGCTTTGCTATTCCTCCTTCTCCCCAAAAATCTGCTTTGGGTTATTTTTTGTGTATTAGGTTTTTCAGAGGCCTCGTTTTTTAACACCTTTAAATCCTTGCTTTTTTCGCTTAAATACGGTATAATCTCTAGATTTTTTTGAAAAAATATCACCCATGAAAATATTTCGACGTTTGTGTTTAGGGCTTGTACTCGTGCTTATGCCGATTTCTTCGTTGACGTTTGTGCGAGCAGCGAGCGTAGCGGATCTTACAAAATCAATAGAAACGAAAAAAGCAGAAATTAGTGCTACTCAGGCAAAAGTTGATCAGCTCAATAAAGACCTTGTCGCTGCGACAGGGGCGTTGGAGTTGATGAAGAAAGATATGGATGAAGCATGCGCCCTGACCAATAAGCAAGAAGACGAAGTGGGGGCATGGGAAACAGGAGATTGTGGGGATATGGTGGGAGACTTAATCTTTGCGGAATTAATTTCTGAATCCGAAAAATCTACTTACGAGGAGAAATGTTCTGCTTGTCAGGCGGCATACAAGAAATATATGTACAGCCCTGCAAATCAAGTAAAAGCGAGTTTAAATCAAGCGAAAAGTGATCTTGAGTTTAAAAAATCTCAACTTGCAGCCCTTGAAAAGCAATTAGAACAAGCGAAGGAATCAGAAAAAGCATTAGATAATCCAGACTATAAAACCATTCAAAATCTCTACAATGAGGCTCAAACAATGTCCGTTTCTGATTGTGGAAGTAAATTGAATGATGTTACCAGCGGATATGATGCGGTAAAAAAAGCGGAGTCTGATGCGAAAGATTCATTACTCAATGGGGTGAAGAGCGTTTCTTCGGAATTAAAAACAGCACAATCTGCCTACGATAAAGCGAAAGCGGCCTATGATACACAATGTTCAGACCAAGAAGAAACAGTAGCAGAAACAGAAGAAGGAAATCTGGAAGGTGAAAATGTAGATTCAACGACGGAAGATCCAAAAGCAGAGGAAACAGCCGCAACAGCCGAAGAAAAATCAGGAGAAAATGCGACAGCAACAGAAACCCCTACCGCCACAGAAAAAGATGCCAATTTGGCGCTTTCTGCGTACGAAAAAGAAATTGCAAAAGCTGAAGAGTGGATGACGACCACAGAAGGACGGCGGAATTATGTACCGACAAAAGAATTGCGAGAAGATCTGGCTCCTATTTTGGAGAATGCTGAAGCGGCAATGTTAGCTGAGGATTGGTATACCGCTATGATGAATTACAATGAGGCAACGACAAAAGTCTTGAGTGCCAATGTTCGTTTCCTTGATCGAGATTATCTTGAGCTCTCAGACAAAAACTTTGATTCTATCCTCGTCGATAACAAAATCGTTCACATTGCGGGAGGATTTGAAGGGCAAAATGAAGAACGAGTGGGGAAAACATTCTTTACAAAGATCCTTCCTATGGTGAACCGGGTGATCGGAGTGATTGGGATTTTGTATCTTATTATCTTAGGAGTGAAATTTATCCTTGCACAAGGGGATGAAGAAAAAATGGGTAAATACAAAGACCAGGCGATCTGGTTGATTATCGGATTGGGATTGGTATCGGTGGCAGAGTTTGTCGGATTTGATATTTTCGACCCAAGTCAACGAGATGTCTTGAGTGATGCCGCGGCAAAACCATTCTACGAAAAGCTCATGCAAGTAGTTCGATTCTTCGAATATGTGGCGATGGGGTTGGTATTGGTAAACGGAATTATTTCTGGATACAAACTCATCACGAGCGGGGAGGAAGAAGAAACCGTTTCTCAAGAAAAGAAATTCTTGAAATCATTTATCATTGGGACGATCTTTATCCTCATGGCAGAAGTAATCGTACGAGTGCTTTCTTACCAAGATAGTGACTTGTCGACTACGCAGGATATTTTGATTCAGGAAGTTGCGGGGATCCTAAACTTCGTGCTGACATTTATCGGAGGAGTGGCGGTCTTGATGTTGATTATGTCGAGTATCTACTACGTCACCAGTTTTGGAAACGAAGACCAAATGAATCGAGCCAAACGTATGATTATTACTGCGATTGGAGGGATTGTAATTGCCTTCTCTGCTTTCACGATTGCTCAGTTTTTGGTCAATCACTAATACAAAAAAGTTTACAACGTACAAATGAATACACATTCTCCATTTCAGACCATTCATTCTAAGTTCTCACGAGTACTTGCTTTGCTACTTGTTCTTGGGGGCTTGTTTGTCGCTGGAATTTCTTCAGCCCAAACAAATGAGATTGAAGATCCAGATCTCCTTCCTCAGGACAAACGCATGATGATGGATTCTCAGGAAGTGTTTGATGGGGCGGAGGGAACACACGGAGGTTTATGGGGAAACAAAGTAAAACTTCGAGATTACACTGGAGCATTGGGAACCACAGAAGATGGGAATGCGGCACAGGGTTCCGGGCAATTCCGAAATATTATGTTGCGACTCAAAGACTTCTTGAAAAAAATGATGATCCCGATTGCGATTCTCTTTGTCGTGTTTGGAGGAGTGTCTTTGTACTTTTCTCAAGGGAACGAAGACGATTTCAAAAAGAAAACAAACCAATTACTCCAAATGGGGATTGGGTTTGTCCTCTTTATGCTGGCTGTGAATGCGGTGGACTGGGTCTTCTTCGGACGAGAAGGAGAAATCCTACGAGGAGACGATTCTGTGGGATTTGCTCTCCGCGGAGTGATGGAAATGGAGGGAATCTTTGACTACCTTACAACATTTGTAGTGATCGTTGCGACGGCGTTTATCATGATGAATGCGTTTACATTGGTGGTAGCATCAGGAGAGGATGAATCCCAAATTGAAGACATTAAAAAACGGATTATCTATTCCGTGATTGGGATTGTGATTATTATTTCCCTCAAACCGATTCTCAAAATCTTTACGACCGGACAAGGGAAATTGGCGGTTCCGGAAGGACGAGATGTGATTATCTTCCTAATGCAATGGGCGAATTTCTTGCTGGGATTGATCGGGGTTATTTCCGTGATCGCTTTGGTCTACGGGGGAATCCGACTGATTGCAAACTTTGGAGATGATGAAGCAACGGAGGCCGCGAAGAAAGTTATGAAAGCGGCGGCCATTGGTATTGTTCTGGCCTTTTCATCCTTCACGCTCATCTACTATTTTGCTTCTGCCGGACAGTAGAAAACAAGAAAGACTTTTTACTTTCACAGGGGCTTCTTGTAGACTTGTAAACCCTGATACTTTTTAGTACAAACCACAGTGATGAGTCGATATGAAAATTTTACACAAGATCTAGAGAAGTGGTATGCCGTGCACAAACGTCCACTGCCTTGGCGAGAGACGACGGATCCTTACAAAATTTGGGTATCCGAAATCATGCTTCAGCAGACACAAGTTCCGCGAGTGCAGGATTTGTTTTATCCCCGTTTTTTCAAAAAATTTCCGACGATTCAAGATCTTGCATCCGCTGAATGGGAAGATGTTTTCCCTGTTTGGGAAGGGCTTGGATATTATGCCAGAGGGAAAAATCTATTAAAGACGGCCAAGATTATTGTTGAAAAATATAGTGGAGAGTTTCCACGCGATAAAGAACAAATGAAGGCATTGCCCGGGATCGGGCCTTATACCGTTTCAGCTATTTCGGCTTTTACCTGGGACGAAAAAGTCCCGGCGATAGATACGAACATTTCCAAGATTATTCGGGTTGTTTTTCCAGGAGAAGATGTTCCGAAGGTAGCACGAAGACTTGTGTCTCATGCGACCTCTGGGCGAGATTGGAATAACGCCATGATGGATTTGGCAACAGCATTACGTTCAGGACAAGAAATTGATGTGGGAATTACTGAGAAGAATACAACCAGCCGGGAATGCTCCCTGGGTTATGATAGGGGACTTTAATGAGGCACTATGGCAGTTTGAGTACTGTTCCAAACATAAGAGATTGGAATGAC
>JBNKLH010000017.1:0-11524 GCA_050292255.1 Candidatus Altimarinota bacterium
CCCTCCTCTCAATCCTTCTTCATAAAAGTGCATTCTATTTTGAATATCACTTTCTGCGTGTTCAACCGTTTCCAAAAAATGATCATAGGCATCTTCTTGGTCATATATTTCGGCTGTTTTGTAGGCAAAAAAGAGAATACTTCCCAAAAAAATTACACATCCAATCCAAAGGGCCCAGTAGCTTAATTGTTTTTTTTTGTTTTTCATGAGAGGGGAGGCGGTATTAGTAAGTTCTTACCGTGTGACACTGATAGTTGCTCCTTGATCAGCATTTGGGGCACTGACTGTTACTCGGCCATTTGCGGTCAGCGCAATTTCGTATCCAGTTCCGTCCGTAGCGGTTCCTCCATCTGGGTCAATTGGGATAGCAACGATGTACTCTTCGTTTGTAGTGAGCGCAGAAAGATCGATAAGACTCGTACAAGAAGCCGCTCCCGTCTGACAAATTTCAGTAGATGTCGTTGTAATCGATGCAGGGAGGCTTCCTTTATTATCAATAGAGTATTGGTACACCGCATTTAAGATGGTGTTTACATTTGATTGTCGTTGGGCGTTTTTTGTGTTTCCCAACTGTTTTCCTGGGTTAATCGCGACAATCACAATCCCGGCCAGGATCGCAATGGCAGCTACAACCAGGAGGATCTCAAGGAGTGTGAATCCTTTTTTTCGATGAGAGGAAAGGGGGCAAATCATTATGATAAAATTAAAAAATAAATTAACGAGTTATTTCGATCGTTTCTCCTCGCTCGGCGAGAGGGGCACAGACTGTGATACGACCGTCAGTGGTAGTGAAAATATTATACCCAGTTCCATTGGTGACAGTGGCTTGTGGGTCTATTGGGAATTCAACGATATAAGTCCCATCATCCATGATGGTGAGATCGGTGAGATTATCGCAGTTGTAGTTTCCGCTTCGACAGATTTGGGAAGTGCTGAGTCCTGGGCAGTCTGAGCCTTGGACGATAGTGCTTGGGATTTCTTCGTTATCAATGATGTATTGATACGTGGCATTCAAAATTGCGTTTATATCGGATCGTCTTTTGGCGTTTCGGGTATCTCCAAGCTGTTTTACAGGGTTGATGGCGATGATGACGATGCTCGCCAAAATCGCAATGGCAGCGACAACTAGGAGCATTTCTAAAAGTGTGAAACCGGGGCGGGAGCTCTTTTTCATGGGGGGAAAATTAAAAAACATTCATGCTATTTACCAGTCTATAGCAAGCGATTGTATCTAAAACCTGAAAATTACCCCAAAAAATCAGTTACCGACCTCCTGCCATGACGTGATTTGGATGCTAGGATTTATTGCATTCAGTGCTATTTGTGCCTTTCGAGTAATATCTCCGACCGTTCCAGATACGGTAATACTCCGATTATCACCGCCATTATTTATAACACTATACGTGCAGGTATCGCTTCCAAAAACAATATTTCCTGTCCCTGCAAAAGTGGTTGATTCCCGGATTTCTTCGAGGGCTTCTTCGGCACAGGTATTGGCGAGTGCTTTTGCGAGGTTTGATTGTTCGAGCGCAAAACTTGTTTTGGACGACCCAAGTCCGAGGAGAAGAGTTGAAACAGATATCGTTAACGTGATAGTCCCTACTACGAGCACGGCCAGAAGGGTGATATATCCCGGTTGTTTTGTTTTGTGTCTCGGAAAAAATTTTTTCATTTTTTTTAATAAGAACGGGGGCTGGCAGTTCCCCAAAAATTTTGAGAAAACGAATATTCGTTTCGACCGGAAGGGTTTTGATACGTAAGGGTGAATTGTATACGAATAATGTCTGGGGCATTCAAGCGCGCTACGTTCTGAAATAAAAGATTGGATACTTCTATTCGAGAAGATGTGAGCGCGATAGTGGCCCCACTTCCTTTCGTTGATCGGAGTTGATTCCCGGAAAGATCAAAGATGGTAGGATTATTGATGGCATTAATGCTATTTACAGAGAGCGTGGTGTCACTAGCCCCTGGACCAGGAGAATTTATGGATTGTGCATTTCGAATGGTTTGTGTGATATTTTGAATTATCTGGATCCCTTGTTGTGATACTTCTGCGACGGTTTGGTTTTTCGTTCTGGATTGGAGAAAGAGAGAGAGGAGCATGGATGTCCCCAGCAAAATAAATCCCGCAATAGCAATATATAACAAGAACTCCACCAGGGTGCTTCCCGGATTTTTTCTTTTTTCGTAGCTAATTTTTTTTATCATCATTGCGGTTCAACAATAACCAGTTCTTGATTCCGGTTGTCTGTCGTTATAAAAGCGACATTATTTAAAACAAATACGGATGTCGGAATTCCGGCAAAGGAGGCAGCCCCGATGAGAGAGGGGACTGCAGGGACACTGATGTCTATTATTTGGAGACCATTTGTTGTATTTTCGATAGTTACGAACGCTCTCGTTCCATCCACAAATATGTCTGTCACGGTATTATCAACTTCAAATCCAGTCGGATTCAAAATCACAGGAGAAGACGGGGTTGTAATATCGATGATATAAAATTCTCCGGCGAGAGTCGTAGCTCCTTTTCCGGCATACAAATAGCTTCCATCCAAAAAAAGTGCAGTCCCATTTGAATTATTCGGGAGGTCTATGGAGGTGAGAACTGTGGGGGATGCGGTATTTGAGATATCTACTACGAGCACTTCACTTGCGGTGTCATCTATTGCGAGATAAGCGTAGTTTCCTGATATCTCTACGGCGTTTACGTTAGTGTCTATTTTGAGCCCCCCAAGGAAAGAAGGATTGGTTGGGTTGCTTACATCGATAACATAAAATTCATATCCGGGATTTCCTCCCGTGCTGTTTGTTCCTAAAAAAGCTGTTGAGCCAGATACTGCTATAGCATTTGCATTGGAGCTACGAGGCTTATCATACCCCCCAATAATTGTTGGCGTAGCACTGATGTCTACATTTTGAAGTTCCTGATTATTTAGCCTGGATGCTATAAAAGCAGTATTTCCAGATACGGTGAGAGCTTCTGCTCCTGCATTTAATTCCAAAGATGATGTGATAGTGGGAGCGGTGAGCGTAGAAACGTCGATAACATAAAAATCAGATCCGGTCCCAGCGGTCACCATATAGGCGGTTGTCCCGACAACAAAGACATCATTTCCATCGGCCCCATTGGGGGTATTGTATATCCCGGAGGTTGTTGGGAGTTCCCATGGAGAGATCGTCGTTCCCCCTCCACCGCCACCACCTCCAGAAGAAAAGTCCACTGTGACAGGATATTCGGATCCATCCGTAAGTGTGAAAACTATATCAAATACACTGCCCAATACGCTTCCATCAAATTTAAAGTAATCGAGATTTAAAATTCCTGAGCCTGGAGTGAGCGTGAAATCAACAATATCAAGAAGAGCTGGGGAGCTTTGTTTTCCGTTGGGGGAACCTTCTTTTTTATCATTCCAAACTTTGGTTCCATCGATTTTGATTTCTGTGAGGAGCGCCGATGTACCCCATTCAATAGAAATGGTATCAATGGTGATGTCTGCTGTTCCCGTATTTTCAAGTGTAATTCCGTCGAGTTGCTTGTTTCCATTTGCGAAATGAGCATTCGTCGTATCGATTACGAAACTGGGGGTCACGGAAACAGCTCTTTGCCAATCGGTGAGATACATTTGAAGCACCACGGTTCCGGATCGTTGAACAGTTTGTTGCCAGGAAACAGTAGCAACAACTTCTTTCCGATATTGATCGATGGTGGAGATGGTGACACTTCGCGTAAACATACTATCGGTTTGATCATTGGTTCCTGAAAATTCCCACTGATTTCCAATAATCTGGAGGCCATGTGTCCCGTCTACCAGATTTGCAAAATCATCATCCCGTATATTTCGGACGGCTTCTAATGCTTCCTCGGCGAGAAATGTCGCGCGGGCTCTTTCTCCAGAAAGGCGTGTGCTTTCTTGACCATACATAACAGTTCCTCCGAGAGCCAAAACAATGATCACCAAAAGAGAAGACGCCAATAGGACTTCCACCAGGCTAAAACCTGAGTTTTTAGAAGTGCATTTAGAAAAAAAAGATTTCATAAGATGTCAGTATTCAAGCATTCCATTTTCATTGAGAGTCACAGAACGGCTTTCTCCATAAGGACTTATAAATGTGGTAATGCCTGTAAAGAGTGGTTGACCGGAGAATTTTTCAAACACGATCTCTGTCACCCCCGAATAAGTAATAGAAGCGGGGATATCAAAGATTTCATCTTTGCCTGCCGTGCGAGTGGCATAGCTGGACCCTTCAAATAAAATTAAAGATCCATTTTGAAGAGAAACTCCCCAATCAGAATCGCCTTCGTTGGCTTGAGCCAAAATTTGTGCACGACGCATGGTCTGCACGAATATATTTTGTATATTTGTCAGATCATTTCCTCCCTGGAGAGATCGATACATAGAAAATGAAAACCCAGCCAAAATGGCCATTGCCGCAACGGTCAAAAGCAGTTCAATGATTGTGAATCCATTTTTTTGGGATTTTCTCATTTAGGGAAATTGTTGGGCATATTTACTGGTGATCCATCCAGTGCTTCCGTCCTCTAATCGAATTTCGACCCACCCATTATCTGTACTCACGAGGGGGTATTGGTCTCCCGGAGTAACAGTCGTAAATACGACTCCATTTTGCCTCACATTGAGATACCCGATTCCCGTCGGGAGAATTTCTACAAAAGGAGTTCCCGTCGGGATATTGGAGACGGGGATTTCTTCGGGTTGTGAAGGTTCTGGAAGAGCAGGGGAATCTTCTGTTATAGCATTGTCAATCACATAATCTCCGGATACCCATCCAGTAGATCCGTCCGTTAACTCAATCAGATACCATCCACTTTGTACTTCCACATATGTGTACGTTTCTCCATCCAAAACTTTTCCCAAAAGTGTCCCAGAGGGTGTTCGACGGATATTGAGAGTCCCGATATCAGAACGAATAGTGAGCGTTTTCTTGGGAGCGGATTGTTGGAAGTCAGAAGTGAGTTCGGCAGTTTGTGTGGTAGTTTGCTTCTTGGGTGGAGCCGGAGTGGTCGCGCCTTCATTGAGTCCTCCCACCAAGCTATAGATAGGTAAAATCACTGATAAAGCTACCATTACTACCCCTCCCCACACAATAATGAGCAACATGGGTTCCAAAAGAACGGTGAGATTTTTACTAGTGGATTCGGTCTTATTTTCAAAAGTCTCTCCGACTTTGAGAAAGGTCTCCGGCAGGTTTCCCGATTGTTCTCCCGAGATAATCATTTTTTGGATAGGAGCCGGGACAAAATTTTCAACATGGGGATAACGGGCAAAAGTACTTTGAAAGGACTCTCCCATTTCGATGCTTTCCTTGATAGCGAGATAAAGCTTTTTGTAAAAGGTGGTCGTGGTGGCCTGAGATAGAGAATAAAAGGCTTCGGTGATGGGGAGTCCCGCCGTCAATAAATTTCCAAGGATGAATCCCATCCGGGCAAGTTCTGTCTCCTGAACCAGTCTTCCGATGATAGGCGCATGAAACAGAAGAAATTGTCCGATGTGTTTCGTTTTTTCATAGACAAACACAAAATACAGGATCGATCCCAAACAAAGTATGAGCAAAGGCATAACAATAATTCCGTGTTCTCCTAGAAAGTTTCCGATATCAATGAGAACCTTGGTGATAGTCGGAAGTTTGATATTGAGTTGGCCAAAAATTCCCGCGAGCTGAGGCAGGACAAACCAGGCGATTCCGATACCGATCCCACTCGCGAGAACGAGCACCAAGACCGGATACATCATGGCTGAACGAATTTTGGAACGAAACATTCGTTCTTTCTGTTGTTGGGTATTGATGAGTTTGAGGTTGTACGCAAGTTGTCCGGATTCTTCCCCAATACGGAAAAGGGAGAGGATGTGTTGCGGAACAATCTGCGTTTTTTTCAAAGCTTTCCAAAGAGGGAGTCCGTTCTCGATGTCATATCGAATATAGTCGATGATTTTTTTCATCGCCGGAGATCTGACTCCTGCGTGTATGGCATTAAGTGCTCTCAACATATCCATTCCGGATTCTAGAAGCATGGAGAGGTTTTCCACGAGATAGTCTCGTTCTTCTCCGGCTTGGATTCGCACAAAAAAACCAATTTTTTGCTTATGAGGTCCCTTCAATACAGGAGTTGTATTGTTTTCCTTTTTGTCTTTTTTTTTCGAAAAAAATGCCATGGCGGGATTAGTTTGGGTTGGCGACTCGGAGAAGTTCTTTGAGTGTCGTGACTCCGTTTTTTACTTTTTCCATTCCATCCTCAAAGAGAGTGTGAGCCCCTTGTGTTTTGGCGAGTTCCCAGATTTGTTGAGTGGATGGGTTTTTCAAAATAAGATCCTCCATTTCGGAGGTGATTTCTATAAATTCAAATATAGCCTGTCGACCTGTATATCCAGTGTTTCCACAAGCATCACATCCTTTTCCTTCATAAAGATTTACCTTTTTATCCTTAAAAAACTGTTTTGGATTTGGAATCATTTTCTCTAATTCTTCTATGGATACTTCTTTACTAAATCGACAATTTGGACAAATCCTTCGGACTAATCGCTGGGCGACAACGACCTCAAGAGTAGATGCGAGGAGAAACGGTTCTATCCCCATATCGAGCAATCTTGGGAGCGCAGTGGCCGAGTCATTTGCATGAAAGGAGGACAAAAGTAGGTGTCCGGTGAGCGCAGCATTGACGGCAATTTCAGCTGTGATTTGATCTCGAATTTCTCCCACCAAAATAATATCGGGATCTTGTCGCACGATAGAACGCAGTCCTTTCGCAAAGGTTAGATCTGTTCGCTGATTCACCTGAATTTGGCTTGTTCCCAGCATTTTGTATTCCACCGGATCTTCGATGGTCGTGATATTCACATCTGGGCTATTCAGAATCTTTAAAACCGCATAGAGCGTGGTAGTTTTCCCAGATCCAGTAGGACCGGTTACCAATATCATCCCAAAAGGTTTTTTGGCCGCTTTTTGTATTTTTTCTTGATCGGTTGCGGACAGACCGAGGTCTGATAGAGTGAAGCTTCGGACATATTGAGAAAGGAGTCGGATCACAATTTTTTCTCCATCCAGCGTCGGAATAATAGATACTCGCATATCTACCGTGGCCCCTTTCTTGAGTGTGTGTCGGATGGCTCCGTCCTGAGGCGCAAAATGTTCATCAATTCGAAGATTAGCCTGAACCTTTATACGATTGAGCATGCTCTCGTAGTATTCTTTTTCTATGCGACCGGATTCTTGCATGACCCCGTCGATTCGAAACCGAATAACGGTCTCTTCGCCTTGCGGTTCGAAATGGATATCGGAGGTGTTAAACGTCACGGCATCTTCAAAGATTTCATCAATAATCTCTGGTGCGACTCGATCTTGTTCTTCAATAATTGCGGCAAATCGGGTTTTGAGAGATTTTCGATAGTGAATGAAGATCTCATCAATATCGTCTGATACCGCATATACCAGCTTTATCTTTTTTCCCTTTAATCCTGTTTTGAGGTGTTCGAGTAGGTTGGGTTGTTCAGGATTATCTGTAGCAATCGTGATTTCTTTGTCTCCTTCTTCAAAGAGAACGACTCTATGTTTTTTGGCAATTTCCTCTGGAATTTTGAGAACTTGTTCTCTCGTTGGAGGATGTGCCTTGATATCTACAAAGGGGAGCTTAAAATACTCGGCAATGGCTTGTCCGAGAAGAGAGTGTGTAATGATTTTTTCTTTTGTGAGTGCTTCGGCGAGAGAAATCTTTTCTTTATTTGCAATTTCTTCTGCCCGTTGAATATCTTCCTCGCTTACATAGCTTTCATCGAGGAGAATTTTTTTAATTTTCGCATTATTTATATTCATCATTCAGAAAAAGGATTTCTATTGCAGAGTGGTTTCAATGTTATGAACAATCTCAGACAGTGGGGTATCTGATTTTACAAAGTATTTTACGGCTCCCAGATTTTGAGCTCGAGTGAAATCTTCTTCTTGACTGAGATTAGAAGTCACGATGACTTTGGCTTTTGGTTTTTTCTCGGCTAATTTTTCAAGCACTTGAAATCCATCCATTTGTGGCATAACGAGGTCCATAAGAACCAAATCAAAGTCCTCTTTTTCGAGAAGCTTAAGAGCTTCTTCTCCATTCCCAGCCGTCTTCACTTCAAAACCCGAATGAGTGAGTTTGAGCCGAAGAGCTTCTGAGAGTGGTTTTTCGTCGTCGACCACTAAAATTTTTTTTTGGATTGCCATGTTTGTTTGGGGAAGAAAGGAGGGACTGGTCCCTAGTAAAAAGTATATCACCCAAAGCGTGATTGCAGGCTTATTGAAGACGTTAAAAATTGAGGAAATCTTCAGGAATATGCCTCTTTTTTTGTCGACAGAGATTTGTAATTCGTTACAGTATCTCTACATGAGATTAAAGAAGAAATTTTGGAAACGAGCCTTGTGGACAGGGATTTTAACAGGTTTTGTTCTTGTGGGAGGAACCGCTCTTTTTGTAATAGAAAATTATGACCATACGTTTTCTGGTCAGGCGGAGTGTGCGGTGATTTTTGGAGCGGCGGTATGGCGAGATGATATTCCATCTCATGCTTTGTACGATCGGACGATGTCAGGGATAGAACTTTTCAAAAATGGGAATGTGGAATGCCTCATCCTTTCTGGCGGTCCTTCAAAAGTCGGGACGCATGAAGTCGGAGTGATGCGAAAATTAGCCGTTCATGAGGGCGTTCCGGTGGGATCTATTCAGACAGATTTCAAAGGGTTGAATACGCTTGCGACACTTAAAAACCTCCCCGAGGAGGTGGAGAGTTTTGTCTTTGTTTCAAATGATTTTCACCTTGCGAGGATCCGGATGTTGGCGTGGAAATTGGGATTAGATCATGTAGATTTTCATGCTTCTCAATATTTCAACCGGCGATACAAAGAAGAGGCCTATTACTTCTTTCGTGAAATAGCGGGGATATGGTTTTATGGATTGGGGTTTGAGAGTTGATACTTTCACTTGAAGGAAGAGTGAGAAAAACTATAATTTGGTGGCTCTGGGTCAGTAGCTCAACGGTTAGAGCAGGGCGCTCATAACGCTTTGGTAGTGGGTTCAACTCCCACCTGACCCACCATTCCAAGAGAAACCTTGTTGGTTCCTTTTTTAGCTTCTCTAGATAATTGTTATTATAGAGTTATGAATTATTCTGAATTTTTCGCACAGCTCTGGGGGGCATTTTTTCTCATCTTTGGGATTTTATTTCTCATTCGGAGGCAGCTTGGGAAAACTATTGAAATGACAGAGGATAAAGCTTTCGTGATTTCGACAGGGTACATCACTTTCTTGATGGGACTCGTGACGATCATTTTGCACAATCTCTGGGTATCGGATTGGCGTGTGGTGATTACGATTTTGGGATGGATGACGCTTGGGAAGGGGATTGCTAAAATTGGGTTTCCAGAGTTCATACACAAACGAGCTCAAATGTTTCAACACAAGCAGTCGTGGAGTGCTTTTTTCTTGATTCTTCTGGGGGGATATCTGTTGTGGAAGGGATTAGTTTGATTGACATTTTCTAGTTAATGATTTATTTATTAACTAAGAATGACGAAGAAAGATTTTCCAAAACCGAGCATATTACCTCTATATAAAGTGTTTTTGAATGCTTTGATTTTAGGGGCTTCTCTCATTCTTGCTTTTATTTCTTTGGGCTTAATTGTTCAGGGCGTGATGTTGGTATATGAAAGAATAGTTCTCCAGTCTGTGGATGACAAGATTTTGCTTCAGGCTATTGAGCTTATTGTTCTTGCTATTGCGGTATTTGATGTGGCGAAGTATTTGGTAGAAGAAGAGTTTACAAATAAGAAAGAATTAAAAAACCCTGCAGAAGCCAGACAAACGCTGACCAAATTTTTGGTTATTATTATCATTGCGGTCTCATTAGAAGCTTTGCTCTATATATTTCAGGCCGGGCATGAAAATTTGAAATTATTGATTTATCCAGCCTTTTTATTGCTGGTGACGGTATCTTTGGTTGTCGGATTAGCCGTCTTTCAAAAAATGAGTATCAATACAGAAAAGAAGATACTTGAAAAGCGCTCACTTCTTAAGGAGGAATAGGCCTCTTTTTAGTTTCAATTTTTCTTCTATTTTTTGTATTGTGAGTGAAAAAATTTTTTACAATTATGAAAAAATTAAAACCAAAATTCTCGTATTTAGCGCTCTTCTTTCTTGTTCTCAGTATTGGGTGTTTATTGGCAGCTCGTGTCATCGAACCAACGGTTGACGCAGAAGGCGTATTGCATGAACCCTTTCCGCTTATTCCGATTGCATATGGATTCTTTTTCCTCGGGATATTTGTAGAAATTTCCTCTAAAGTGAAGTCAAAGTTTTCAAAAAAATCTTAACTTTCTTTTTTTTGCCAACGACCTACACTTCCATCGATGCCAAAGAAACGTCGTGCGCTCCTTTCGGTCCATTTTTTCACGTCGCTGGGAAATGCGATGGTGGGAGTCTTTTTTCCTTTTTTGATCGCGCGGGCGTTTGATCTTTCACTCCCAGCGGTTCTTCTTTTGTCTGGGATTCTTTTTGTCGGGATGATGTTGTCAGTGTTCCCGATTAACCGTTGGCTGAGCAAGCACTGTTCTTCTGCTCGGACACTACAGATGGGGATTTTGCTTTTAGCATTCTTTTATCTGACGTTGAGTTTTGGAGGGCAATTACCTTCCTTGTTATATGTAGCGGTTCCGTTGTATTTCGTGGCAATGATGGTCTACTGGCCGACATTTCATACCGTGGTGCTTCATCATACGAGAGAGGGGGGACGGGGAAAATTTGCGGGTTCACTTCAAATATTTTTGGTCCTATCAAATGTGGTGGCACCGGTTATTTCCGGATTTTTGCTTGAGCATAATTTGGATTGGGGGATTCTTTCTTTTTCGGTTTTCTTTTTTCTGTGTGCCTTTTTTGCCGCGCGAAGGCTCTCTATCCCACGAGAACACATCCCTCGTTTTTCAACGACCTGGGGATTTTTTCAAAAGAATTTCTTTCGTCTCTCCCGGATCGGATTTTGGACGGATGGTGTCCAATCAGGAGTATTGTGGATTATCTGGCCTCTCTTTTTAGAAAGTGTGTTAGGGAATTTTTCAGTGATGGGATTGATTGTCTCTGCGGCGGCGATTGCTGAGATTCTTTCTTCTCGTTTTTTCGGACATATTACAGACAAAAAAAGTGCGCTCAAGATGTTTCATTGGAGTGCTGTTTCCCGTTTCTTTGATGTTGGAGGGCGTTCGTTGCTCATGTTTTGGCCCTCGCCACTTTTGGCCGGAATTCTCACGGTTGGATCTGGTATATTGGGCCCGATTTATAATCTTCCGTGGACGACTCGTATGTATGAGATCGGGGAAGACTTCGACCACCAAAAACAAACGACTTTATTGGAGTTTTTTGTAGCGCGTGAGTGGATGCTGGGGGCTGTGCGTACGACTCTTTATTTTGCGGCAGCTGGGGCAACGTACCTCTGGGGGACGTCTGTACTGGGATATTTTTTATTATTCGCAGGAGTGGTGAGTTTTG
>JBNKLH010000018.1:0-11457 GCA_050292255.1 Candidatus Altimarinota bacterium
CGGAAGCGGAGAACATCATTTCCTCGTTCACAAAAAATCAGAAGCTGAGAAAACATATACTGATCTTCGAAGACTCACAGGCGAAGAACGGCTAGAAGAAATCGCCAAAATGTTGAGCGGAGAGAGTATTACGGATGCAGCAAGAGAACATGCTAAAGCATTATTAAAATAACCCTTCCAAACCTTCCCTTAAACTAAAGGAAGGCTTTTTTTGTTCCGTTCAAGGGAGGGGATAGGGGTGGGTTCAAACAAAAAAATACCACTCCTCCGAGTGGTATTTCTTACACTTTTAACTCCTTTCAAAAAGAAGAGAACTAGAGTAGGGCTGGATCTGGTCCAGTTGATGGCAACTTCAGTTCCATCATCGGAGCTTCTTCAAGCATTTCTTCTATTTCATTTGGTTCTTCTTCCATCGCTGGCTCTGGTGTTTCATCAAGCAATGTTTCGAGCATATCTTCGCTTTCCATAGGCGATTCCTCTTCCATTACCATATCCTCTTCCATGATAGGCATTGGTTCCATCACTTCCTCGTCTTGGAAGTATTCTTCTTCCATCATAGGTTCTTCTGTCATCATAACTTCTGGAGCCCCTTCTACATCAAATGTTTCGAGGATAGATGTTTTCAAACTTTCTAAAAAACTCATTTCTTCTCCTTCCTTTTCCATTGGCATTGTTTCTTCCATCGGAGTCATTTCTCCATTTGGGACTTCCATTTGCATTTTTGTCCCCATAAATGTTCGATAGAGGAAAAACAGAGCAATTCCTAAAATAATCCCAATAATAAGGGCTAAAAAGACGGAAGCTGATGAAGATTTTTTCTGTTCGTTTGCCATAATAGAAGTGCTAAGAGATAAGCAATTTTTATTCTAGCACAGAACAAATAGCTGTGACAAAAATCAGATTGAAAATACTTGCAAAATGTATCTATTTAACTACTCTAACTAAGCTCTTTCGCTTTGCTTAAAAAGAAAAGGGGCCCCCGAAAAATCGAAGATTTTATGGGGAGAGGAGGAGGCTACGAAAGATGTGAAGTTTACTGCTTTGCAGAAAACGACATATGTGAAGTCGCCGACGACGAGTCGCCATCGTCTAGTGGTTAGGACTCAGGATTCTCATTCCTGCAACAGGGGTTCAATTCCCCTTGGCGATGCCATTAAAAATACGAGCATGTGTATCAGATATGATCGTGTTTTTAATATGTGTATCACACATAAGGAAGAAGTGAACCCAAGGGTTCAATCATTTGCACCGAGAAACGAAGAGACGAGGATGCAAATGCCTCGAGTAGTCCTGCAGTGCGGGACGTTAGGAGCGTTTTCCCTTGGCGATGCCATCGAAAATCACCATAAAGCCCCTAAGGTTTGTGGTGGTTTTTGGTATAGCCGGACCAAACAAGCCTACTCGACCATGCACACTGGCACACACTGCATGGTACACATAACAGGCTCTCCACTTTCTGACTCTCCGTGTCGACACGCAGAGGCACAATAATTAAAAGTTCCTCCCATCGCATCACAAGCTTTTTCAGTTGTGTATTCACATTCTTTGTATTCCGCAATCCATTTCCCATTTGCTCCGGTACAAGCCACTTCCATATCTGGCGTCGCTTCTTTTACTTCTTTTGAAAACATTACTGATCCTGAATCCATTTGAAGGAGAAGAACCAAATTTTCTTGATCATCAAACATATATCCGTTTGATTCTGTAATCATATTCACAAACTCTTGTTCTTGAGAATTTTCACAATACATCTCCGTCATAGCCAATGGACCAAACTCAATACCCCCTTCTGTAATCGTATAATTCCCTCCAAAGCCATTACAGTCCGTTTTTCCGGAAACGGTATTGTTTTCAATATCAAAAGTCAGAGCAAACGCTCCTTTTTGAATAGGAGTTACCACCGTATCATTATTCATAACGGTTTGTTCCCAGATCCACGTTCCTGCTAATTTTTCTGGGCTCTCAAGTGTATTTTGAGGTTCGAGAATGTCGGTATTATCAATAGGAGCACCCGCATCATGAGTACATCCAGACAAGGCAAAAGAAAAAAAGGCGATCGCAATCACAGCAAATGACTTCGGGAAAACAGTCTTCATAATTCTATTTTTATTTTGGAAATAATAAGCGGCGGAGAAGATAGTCGTTTTTGGGTATTTGGCAAGTTATTTTATCCCTACCATGTTAAATAAAAATCCCAAAACAATGATCCCCACCGTCACAAACCCGAAAAAGGAAAGGAGCAATTTGGGTTTCATAACCCGTTTCAAAATCATCGCTTCAGGGAGTGAAAGTCCCACTACTGCCATCATGAAAGAAAGCGCTGTTCCCAAGGGGACTCCTTTGTCGACCAAAGATTCCACAATCGGGATCACTCCGCTCGCATTTGCGTACAAAGGAACCGCGAGGATCACGGAGAAAGGCACCGTCCACCATTCTTTTTGCGTGAGGTATTTCGCAAAATATCCTTCCGGAATAAATCCATGAATCCATCCTCCCAACGCAATCCCAATGACGAGATAGGGGAGTACCTTCTTTGTAATTTCAAAGGCTTCTTTAGAAACCTTTCGTGCGATATCAGATCGTGTTTCTTTTTGTGGCGTAGCGTTTTTTTTACATCCACAGGGTTTGTTCAAAAATTCTTCTACCTGGTTTTCAAGGTTCATCTTTCCCAAAAACCATCCTGAAACCATTCCTATCCCAATCCCTGCCACGATATATAGCAACGTCACTTTCCACCCAAACAGACTCCAAAAAAGCACAATCGCAACTTCATTGATCAGAGGAGACGTAACTAAAAAAGACAACGTTACTCCCAATGGAATGCCCGCTCTCAGGAATCCTATAAAGAGGGGAATCGAAGAACACGTACAGAAAGGCGTAATAATCCCAAAAACCGTCGCAAAGAAGTATTCCAAACCATAGAGTTTATTTTGGCTGAGGAAATTCCGAATTTTTTTCACTGGTAAATAATGACGAATGATCCCCATCAAATGCGTCACCACGATCAAGAGAAGTGAAATCTTGATCATGTCATAAACAAAGAAGTGAACCGCTTCACCCCAATGAGTTCCCGGAATCAATCCAAAAATAGAAAAAACAAGCCAATCCGCAAATTGTGTAAGCATAATGTTTATTCGTTAGTATTTCCCTCCGTATTTCCAAAAACCTTCGCCGCCAAAGCCGTAGAAATTGGCACCGCCAAGAGCAAAGCCGTAGATCCCACGAGCGTCCGAATAATTTCTTCGACCACAAACTCTGAATTCAGAATGACCCACCACGGACTATCGTTGTTCATAGCGATAAGCAGAAAAAGAGGCAGCCCGGCTCCCACATATGCCAACGCAAGCGTATTGATCATAGAAGCAATGTGTTCTTGTCCCACAGACATTCCTTGTTTGAAAAGCTCAAAAAAAGAAAGATTCTTTCCTGCTTTTTGGATTTCATCGACCGTCGCACACTGCGTCGTCGTTACATCATCTAGGAGTCCGACTGTCCCGAGCATAATTCCGCCTAGTAAAAGTCCTCGTAAATCGATTTCACCAAGCCCCACAAAAAGATAATACGCCTGCTCCGTTCCGAGCCCAAACAGTTTGGTAAAAGGGAGCGACGCAAACGCGAGCCCAAAAGAGAAGATTAAAACCAAGAAAGTAGAAATCACAGAGACATGCGTCCGTTTTTTCAAACCATGGGAAAGATATATGGATCCTCCTGTAATCAAGATACAAGTGATCAAGCTTAATAAAAGGGGATCCTTCCCGTGTAAAATCCCGGGAATGAGAAAGAATGCAATCAGAAAAACCGAAAACACCAATCCCAAAATAGAAAAAATTCCTCGAGTTTTCGTAATCAACAAGACAATTCCAAAAAATAAACCAAAGGCAATGAGAACATACGGCAATCTCCATTTTTCTCGAATCTGAAGAAGGTCGGTAGTCTGCTGCAACACAACCTTTTCTCCCACTTTATATTTTTGTGCCTCTGTCACCACAGACATATTGTCCGGGGATATAGTTGTCCGTGTCCCTTTTTCACTCCCAGATAAATATTTCACCTGAATTTCCTGCTGGATATGGGTTTCTCCAAAAACCTCCGTTTCTCCATGATCAATAACATTTACCACTTCTCCTTTGATAAATTCTGCCGAAACAGAAACATGGACAAAAAGGAGAAATATAACAACAAGTATTGAATGAAGAAATATTTTATGTTTTCCGTAAATTTTCTTTGACATGATATAGGTGATATTGTAAATATGGACGTGTAAACTTTTTTAAAATGATGAAAAAATTCGCATTCTTCGGTCTCGGTTTGGCTGCTTTATCTCTTTTTGTTGGGAGCGCATCCGCAAATTATTTGTCGACATACTACACATATCGAGCAAAATATGAAAGAGGATTAGATCAAACAAGAGTACTAAACGCTGGACTTGTGAGCGACCAAAACCTTGTAAAGTGGGTAGGTCCAAACACACGAACTATTTCTGAGCTAAATGTTGGAGATGTGGTTCAATTTATCATCGATCCACAATTTTCTGAATCAAACAATTTGGTAGACCTCAAATGGCACTACAACTCAGAAGGGTTGGCTTGTGAAGAAGTTGATTTCGATAACTTGCGATGTACCGTTCTCCCTGGAGACGTTGTGAGCGACGTATGGGTAGAATTCACTGTTCGAGAATACGTATTGAACTGGTTTTTCCGAACCGCTACATATAAATCAAATGTAGTAAATGTTACCAAAGATTGGATTGTGGAATAATTAATCACATTATCTAACTCTAAAAAAAGGCTCTGCACTCGCAGGGTCTTTTTTGTATATGTAATTATTCAAGTCTTAAAAAATTCAGGAATATTTCAGTATTACATTTGACTTTTTAAAAATACAACGTAAACAAGTAATACAAGTTATATTACTTTTAAATGGCACTGATCTATCGGGAAGGTTTCGGCGAAAATGACGCTTTTAAATTTGAATCCGCACAACTAATAGGTATCTGCAAACTAGCCGTCTGGGTAAAGAACAATACACAAACACTCATTGGTTTCCAGTGTCCCAATTTAAATGAAAAAGGACAGTGTAGTCACTACCAAGATAAACCTCCTTGTGAATATCCTCTTTAGATATTTTTATACAAAACAATTGACTACAAATAAAAACTATTTTAATTCTGAATTGAGAATATTTTTTAATTCAATATTAAAATGGGTCACTTTTTAGAAGCAAATATAACAGAAGAAGATATTCAAGAGAGTGTGCATCCTAAAACTTTAGAAGAAGGAGAGCACATATGTTCGAATTTTGAATCCCTCGTCAGCAAAAAGACACAAAAAATCGTAGGCGGGAAATGCCCAAATATGTCTACGAATGGGGGATCATGTCTCGCAAAATCAGGAATGCCTAATTGTGAGAGACTTTAGAAGAAATATTCAACAACCCCGAATTTCCCCGCAAAATATCTCCTATCGACATTTCTTTTTTCCCAGCCAATTGAGCTTTTGAGATATAAAGTTTCGTATTTTCCTCACAAAAGAGGGGATATACACCTGCTTTTTCTTCTAAAGAAATCTCCGTTAACTTCATAGGTCCCTTATCCGTCTCCATAAAGATCTTTGGCCACACATCAAAGGCTAAATACTTTCGGTAAATCATTTCTGCTGTTTCGGACTTTGGATCGACCAATCCATCCGCTTTCTCAAACTTATGACAGAAGGTCGCTTCTTCTTCCTTTTGAGGCTCTGGCACAATCTTTTTGTCAAAGTAAGCCTCCAAAAAATGAGGCATCTCCTTCGCCGTTTCACGAGCAAAGAAATCCCACAGCTCTGATGTTTTTTTATTCTCAATAGGAGAAGGCTTTTGCCAGAGAGTATCTCCCGCATCCAGCTTTTTGACCATCTTTTGAAACGTAATCCCCGACACCGTATCACCATTCAAAATTGCAGATTGGACGGGACTCGCTCCCCGATATTGAGGAAGTAACGAGAAATGCACATTCACCGTCCCAAGACGAGGCAGATTGAGAATCTCTTCTGGGAAAATAACTCCAAACGCAATCACAATCGCCAAATCAACCTCGTTTTCTTGAAAGACTTTCACCACATCTGCTTTGTTCCCAATCTCAAAAATCGGTAAATCGTAATCTTCCGCATACTTCTTCACCGGACACGGCGTAAGGATTTGTTTTCGCCCAACCGGTTTGTCTGGAGGCGTCCCCACTCCGACAATATGTACCGTTTCATCCGCGATCAAAGCCTCCAAAGAGGGGACTGCGATCTCGGGAGTTCCAAAAAAGAGAATATTTTTTTGTGTCATCATTCAAAATTGTACTTTGATTCGAAAGGAAGGGGGATCAAAATCTCTTGACTGTTTTTTAAAAAAGTATACTTAAGAAATGTTTTTCACATTGCAAAGCAGGAAAATGTTAAAATTAAAACAATCAGACGCGGATAAAGAGTTTTTTGAAGGGCTGAAAGAAGTTGCTGATAATAGTAATCTAGATACACCAGTCGAAGAACTTCTAAAAAAATTCAACGGAGTATTAAAAAAGGTTGAAGAAAAGATTGATTATGACGCGTTGAGCAAGTAAATATTTTTGTGTCATTGATCGTATTGTGCTCAAATATCTCTGTTGAGGAGACAAAACAATATTGACATTTAACTGTATTTATTGTATAAATAAAACGTTAATAAGATTTTCACATGAAAAACCTTGAAGTTTCTCCGGTATCAGATGATTCTGTTGCGAAGGCTTTGGCAGAAGCAGGACTCACGGATGGCGAGATTCTAGATCGTGAAAATCAAGGAAATATGGGCGATGATCTTTCTGTTTCGGTAGAAAAATTAACGGTAAAACAGGCTGGTTTCTTTCGAAAACTAATTCAATCGGTGACCCAATAAGCCTTCCGAATAAAAACTGGAAATAAAACCGAAACTCTCTATACTGCTGGCACAGTTAACTTTTCAACATGTCAAAAAGTATGGAAAAAATCGTAGCCTTGTGTAAACGACGAGGAATCATCTTTCCGGGATCTGAGATCTACGGAGGTTTTGGGAACTCTTACACCTACGGCCCCTTGGGATCTGAACTCAAAAAGAACATCAAAGATTTCTGGTGGAAACGATTTATCCAACACCGAGAAGATGTCGTCGGGATCGACGGGACGATTATCCTTCACCCAAAAACATGGAAAGCCAGCGGACACGTCGATGGATTTAACGACCAAATGGTCGACTGTAAAGAATGTAACGCTCGACACCGAGCAGATCACTTGGTAGAGGATGCTTGTGATATCGAATGTGAAGGTCTCTCCAATGAGGATGTAAAAAAACTCATTGATGAAAACGACATCAAATGTCCAAAATGTGGAAATAAAAACTTCACCGACGTACGAAAATTCAACCTTATGTTTCAGACCGAAATGGCAAAAACAGGGGAGGATTCTACGGCCTATCTCCGACCGGAAACCGCACAAGCGATCTTTCTCGAATACAAAAACGTACTCGACAGCACTCGGGTAAAATTTCCATTTGGGATCGGACAAATCGGAAAAGCCTTCCGAAACGAAATCACTCCAGGGAACTTTATCTTCCGAGTACTGGAATTCGAACAAATGGAGATCGAATACTTCTTCAATCCAAAAGCCCAAAAATGGGAAGAACTCTTCGAAGGATGGTTTGATGATATGAAACAATGGTGCCGGGACATCGGACTCAGCGAAGACCACTTCCACGAATACGAACACCCAGCAGAAAAGCTCTCACACTATTCAAAACGAACGGTGGATATCGAATACGATTTCCCATTCGGAAAAAAAGAACTCTACGGACTCGCATACCGAACAGACTTTGATCTCGAACAACACGAAAAACATTCTGGAAAAAAACTCCGAGCACGAGATCCAGAAACCAATGAAGAATTCCTTGCACACGTGATCGAACCTACCTGGGGAGTAGATCGAACCGTACTAGCTGTGCTCACAGAAGGATATACCGAAGAAAAACTCGAAGATGGATCTGAACGAGTAGTATTGAAATTGGTACCAAAATTAGCACCCGTGAAAGTCGCAGTATTCCCGCTCATGAAAAAAGACGGACTCCCGGAAAAAGCAAAAGAAGTAATTTCAAAACTAGAAGTCCTTGGATATGTGCAATATGACGATGGAGGAGCCATCGGGAAACGATACCGAAGACATGACGAAATCGGGACTCCTGTATGCGTGACCATCGACTACGAATCACTCGATGACGAATCTGTCACCATTCGAGACCGAGACACGATGAAACAAGAACGCGTAAAAATTGCAGAGCTGCTCAACCTTCTGCAAGAACGCTACTTTGCGTAAAAGCATTTCAATATGGGATTTAATATCACCACACTTTTGATTTCTATTCCGGGGATTGTCGTTGCACTGACAGTGCACGAGTTTGCACATGGATATTCTGCATTTCTCCTCGGAGATGATACGGCAAAGAAAGCGGGACGACTCACGCTTAATCCTTTGTCTCACATCGATCCGTGGGGTTTTGTAGCCCTTATGATTGCGGGATTTGGATGGGCAAAACCCGTTCCGGTAAATCCTTCAAAATTTAAAAACACTGTCCGTGATGACATCATTGTTTCCCTTGCCGGGATCAGTGCCAATGTCGCTCTTGCGTTTCTTTTCAGCGGGATCTTGAAATTTGAAATGGTCTACGCACCAGAGTTTCTCCAAAGCACTCTCTGGGGACAATGGTTGTCTGTATTTTTGAGCTACAGCATTTGGATCAATTTGATTCTGTGTTTCTTCAATCTCATTCCGCTCCCACCACTCGACGGATCGCATGTATTGATGCACATGCTTCCGAAGGGATCTGAAAGTCTCAAATACAAACTCATGATGAATGGACCAAAAATCCTGATGGCCATTATCTTGGTTGGGATTTTCACCCATGTGAATATCTTTGCGCCTATTACGTTTCTCTCAAAAACTGTCCAAGAATTCTTCTTTCTCGTCTGGGGAATTGCATAAGACGAGAATTTCTATTCAACATTTTGAAATTGGTCCTTAAAGAAGGATGTTTTCTTGAGTCCCTGAAAAAACAGAGGTGCCAAGAAGATCATCAGGATTGAAGCCGTGATGAGCTGTGAAAAACTCGTTTTGTCCAAAATACCGGTCTCAATACCCACCGCCGCAATCACGATCCCCGTGGCTCCACGACCAAGCAGCCCCGTCCCAAGGAAAGCAGATTCCAAAAGGTTTTTCCTTGGATGAAGGAGATAATGCATTCCTCCTGCTCCAAGATATTGTCCTATGATCACGATGAGCAACATCAATACAATAATCCACGGGTTCTCCTGAAAAACACCAAAGGACATTTTCATTCCGATAGAGGCAAAAAAGATGGGCCCGAGAAAGGAATACGCAAATCCAAAAAACCGATCTTCAATTTTCCCAAAAATCTTTTCATTCGTGATTTCCTCTCGCACAAAAATACCTCCCAGATACGCTCCCAAGATAATGTGCAGTCCAATAATCTCCGCAAAAAGACCAAAGAAGAGCGCGACAATAAGAGAAAAGGTAAACGCTTTCGTATTTGTCCGATTGAGATATTTCTTGAAGTAGGGGAGTATCTGGGATCCAAGAAAAAAAGTTCCCGCGAGGAAAAAGATAACCTCCGTCAAAACTTTGAATAATAATTCCCAGGAAAAATCTCCGGCTTTTGCGGTCGATACAAACACCGAAGCCAGGATAAAAACCATGATTTCAGTCGAGACTGTCGCAGACACAACCTCTTTTCCGAGAGGTGTTTTTTTCATTTTAAAATGCCGAAGCATCCGCACCACGACTGGAAACGAAGCCCCCGCCAAAACGATTCCCGAGAACAGTCCCGCAAAAACCGAAAAATCAAACACACAACACAACAAATATAAAGTCGCAAGCGTAATAACCAAAACACCACCGAGCGCGCTCAAATGCGTCTTATACGAGCTCTTGGTGAGATCATGGAGGTTTGTATCCAGTCCCGCATGAAACATGAGAAAGAATACTCCCAATTCGGCAAAGACTTTCAAGATCTCGGTTTCTTCTAATCCCAAAATAGCTGGCCCCAAGAGAACTCCCGCCACAATCTCTCCCAATATGTGTGGCAAGTTCAAAAAGGTGAACACTCGTCCAGATGTCCAGATCGCCACCATTAAGACGAGGAGCATCATAAAAGGATCTCCATTGAGATGGTGCAAAAAAGAATCGAGCGAGAATGCAAACATTGTGGGAAGAAAAATTTTAAAATCTTGATCACTTCCTTTTTATGTATAACACAAAAAACAGAAAAGTAAAAAAGCTTGTTTTAAATTATTGACTCAATAAAAGAAACCAATTATTACAGTATATGTGAAGTTTCTAATCTCTCGAGGATATGGAGGTTTCCGGTGATCTTTGAAAATACTCTCAAATCCAAAACGAAACTAGGAAGCTTATCTTTTTTAATTTAGAAGGGATGAACTTCTTAGTTTCACTAAAAATTACAAATATGGCGAAGAAAGCAATTAGAACTATGGATGTAGTGGGCGCTGGTGTTGGGATAATTATTTTGGGGATTCTTCTTGGAATAGTTATTGTATTTTTATCCATCGGTCTCACTTTTCCCATTTGGATGTTGGTGGTTTCAATAATTGCAGGAATTATCCTCTTTGTAGGAATTGGAACCGTCATCTATGCGTGGTCCCAATTTAAGAAAGGACGAAATTTCCTGTATATTTGAGAGATCGTCAGAGATTTATTAAAAACAGGTTTTCCCTTTATGCGTGAATCTGTTTTTTTCTTTAACTAAAACCCACTCTGATACTCTGGCGCGAGATCTGAGAACTTCATTCGACTTCGATCAAAGAAAAGATTGATCCGACCGATCGCCCCGTTACGGTGTTTGATCACATTTACTTCCAACACATTTTTTTCCTCTGAATCTTCATTATAATAATCGTCTCGATACAGCATCATAACCGCATCCGCATCCTGCTCAATAGATCCTGAGTCTCGAAGGTCAGAGAGAACAGGTCTCTTGTCTGGACGTCCTTCCACTCCCCGAGAAAGCTGTGAAAGCGCAATCACCGGAATATGTAACTCACGTGCGAGCTGTTTCAAACTTCGTGAAATCTCAGAAATTTCTTGAACTCGGTTATTCGTGTTTCCCCCAGACATGAGTTGGAGATAGTCGATCACAAGGATATCCAACCCGTATTCCATTTGGAGTCGACGTGCCTTTGCTCGCAATTCTACAATCGAACTTCCCATCGAATCATCCACAAAAATCGGCGCACTAGAGAGTTGGTCCATAACCGGACCCATTTTTTCAAAATCAGCCTCATCCAGTTTTCCTTTGTGTAATTTCCAGGCATCGATTTCCAAACGCCCACAAAGCATACGTTCTACAATCTGTTCTTTCGACATCTCTAGAGAGAGAATCCCGACATGTTTTTTGAGA
>JBNKLH010000019.1:0-11169 GCA_050292255.1 Candidatus Altimarinota bacterium
TCCGGCTATCCCATCACTCGGGGTGAGCTTTTCTACTTCTGCCCAAGTGCTTCCATTCCATTCAAAAATGTACGCCGCTTCATTCGCGTAGGTACCTATGATCGCTCGTGTTCCATCGATAGAGACTGAATATCCAAATTGATCTGATACCGCTCCATCACTCGGAACGAGCTTTTGAAGTTCTGTCGATTGCGCACTCACCATCCCTCCTCCCAGAAGGACAAGTCCGCAGACGAAGATTTTTAAGAGTCTCTTCATTTAAAAATTATTGGGTCACACAACTCGCTGATGGATCACTCGGAGTATCCAATGTCCCCGCTGTTTCACAAACGGTGATCTCTCCGGTTGTTGTATTGAAATACACTTCTCCAACTTCTGCCACTGAAGCATTTGGACTTGCAACGGCATTACTGGTTACGTTCAAAGGATCTTGTAAATTTCCTCCCGCATCTGCGATGTAGAGCTCTCCTGTTTGTTCGTCGAAATACACCATCCCGGGTTCCGCATTTCCATCTACACCGGTGATTTCAGCAGATGTCAAAACCGTTTCTGCAGGGGCTACCAACACAGCTACGGCTGTTCCTGTTGTATTTGCCGTATACGGATTATTCCCACTCCAGTCCCAATAGATCAGATCTGGCAATGGATTGGAAAGAGAAGATAGAGCCGAAGAAGTACAAAATACGTCTGGAATTCCGCCAGGAATAAAAATATACGCCGCCCCAGTATCAATATTGCTGTCATTATCTCCCGAACGCGCTCCCACTATCACATAATCTGCCGATATAGCAGAAGCCCATCCCAAATTATCATTTCCTTCTATATTACTCGAAATCAATTTTTCTGATTGTACCCAAGAGTTTCCATCCCATTCAAAGATATACGCCGATCCTGACCCTCCTCCATTTTCATCATCATTACTGGCTCCCACAACTATTCGGTCACCATATATCCCGACCGAATACCCAAACTGCTCCCAATAGGTGAGATCGTTCGCGGTTAATTTTTGAGATTGTACCCATGAACTTCCATTCCAGTCATAAACATACGCCGCTCCTGTATGCAAAAATTCTGTACTTCCATTTTTATAATACGCTCCTGCGACTATTCGATCACCAGATATCCCTACTGAATATCCCAAGTAGTCTGATGCCGCTCCATCACTTGCCGTAAGTTTTTGAGTCTCTGACCAAGCACTTCCATTCCACTCAAACACATAAACGGCTCCCGACTGAGTTCCGTTTTCTGTATCACTTCTGTTTCCTGCAATGACTCGAGTTCCCTCCATAGCAACGGATTCTCCAAAACGATGATTAAATCCCACAGCACTCGGAACTATCTTGTCCACCTCTACCCAAGCGCTCCCATTCCATTCGAAAAAATAGATTGACCCAGAACTCGCCCCCTGGTCATCATCTCTCGTAGCAGTTACAGCGGCTCTATCTCCAGAAATCGCCACCGCCCAACCGAAATAATCTCCTGATGCCGCATCGCTCGAAGTAATCTTCTGAACCTCTGTCCACGTGCTTCCATTCCATTCATAAATATACGCCGCTCCGGCAGCACTTGCTACCCCATCATTTTCATAGGCCCCTACGATCGCTCGATCTCCATCAATATCCACATAGTTCCCAAAACGATCTCCCGATATCCCATCACTCGGGGTAAGGATTTGTGTTTCTACCCATGCACTTCCATTCCAGTCAAAAATATACGCTGTATCATTTGCATAGGTCCCGATGATAGCTCGTGTCCCATCTATGGCCACATCATATCCAAACTGGTCTGATACGACACTGTCGCTCCCGATAAGTTTTTGGAGCTCTGTTGACTGCGCACTCACCATCCCCACTGCGAGAAGGGTAAGTCCATAAACAAAGATTTTCAAGATTTTTTTCATTTAAAGATTATTGGGTCAAACAACTTAAAGACGGATCACTTGGTGTATCCAAAGTTCCCGCTGTTTCACAGACTGTTACCTCACCGGTTGTTGTGTTGAAGTACACTTCTCCCACTTCTGCTGTTGAGGCGTTTGGACTTGCCACTGCGTTACTGGTTACGTTTAAAGGGTCTTGCAGATTCCCTCCCGCATCGGAGATATAGAGGTCTCCCGTTTCTTCATCAAAGTACACCATCCCCGGTTCTGCACTTCCATCTATAGAGGTAATTTCTGCTGAGGTTAAAACAGTTTCTGCTGGTGCCACCAACACAGCCACCGCTGTCCCTGCAGTATTGGATGTATAAGGGCTATTTCCATCCCAGTTCCAGTAGATTAGATCTGGTAACGGATTCGTCAGTGTCGAAATATCGGAGGCTGAACAAAATGGATCCGGCACACCTCCATACGTATAGGTAAGAACGGCCCCTTGATTTGAGTTATAACTTTCCAACCCAATAATCACTTCCTCTCCATAAAGCCCGAGAGATTCTCCAAATACAAAATAATCTCCAGAAGTAGGAATTTTTGTCTCATCCCAAGAGCTTCCATTCCAGTCATACACATAGACCGCATGCTCTGTACTTGCGGCAATAAGAACCCGATCACCTGTCACAAAAACATTTCCTCCGTATTGATCTCCATTTTGTCCATCTGAGGCTGTAAAAACTGTTTTGTCCCAAGAACTCCCATTCCATTCATAGAGATGTGCAAATCCGGGATTAAAATAAGAACTCCCATCGTTGTAATATCCTCCTACGATAAATTTATCGCCTTCAATGTGCACAGAGTTTCCAAATTGAGTTCGGTAACTTCCTGCATCAGGGATGTATTTTGTTTCGTCCCACGAGCTCCCATTCCATTCATAGAGATACGCCGCCCCAGCATCAAGCCCGGCTTCATCCTCACCATAGGCTCCCACTATAAAACGATCCCCATCAATAGAAACCGATTCTCCATACATTTTCCCGGAAGCCCCATCCGAAGCCTGAATAATGGATTCTGTCCACGAGCTCCCATTCCATTCATACAAATGCACTCGTCCCCTATACGTCAGGTAAGTATACTCTCCTACCACAACACGATTTCCAGAAATAGACACTGTATTTCCATATCCATTCCCAATATTTCCCAGCTTTGTTTCATTCCAGTTATTTCCATCCCAGTCATACACATATACCCCTTTGGCAGCATTGGTATTTGTTGGATCATATGCTCCCACTACGATTCGATTTCCATCTATATCTACAGAATATCCAAAATACTGGTTGGCAAAAGCATCTGATGCCGAAAATTTTGCCGTTTGTTGCCAGCTTGATCCGTTCCGTTCAAAGACATATACCGCTCCGGCATTACTTGCTTCTGTGCTATCTGATATTGCCCCCACAACCATTCGGGTCCCAGAAATAGCAATTGATCGACCAAAGTCATTAGATTCCCCGGGTATAGTTCCCGTCTCAGCATATTGTGCGGAAACCACCCCTCCGCAAAGGAAGCATATTCCAAACACAACAGCCTTGATAAATTTTTTCTTCATTCAAAACATTAACGTCTCACTCCACGAACCACAAACACTGCCCCCACTCCGAAGAGTATAGCAATGAGTCCTAACCACACCGGAGTCCCTCCACCAGAATCAGTGGTTTTAGGCGCGGCTTCATGAACCGGTTCGGGGCAAAATGGAGTTCCTTCTGCAATCTCACTCGGAGGTCCGTCGTTCCCCCGAATATCAGTCGCAGTGACCTGAAAACAGTACGTCATACATTCTTGTAGTCCATCAATATACCATTGAGTCCGATCATCTGGCACTTCGCTCGTCATATCCAATACATCTCCGGCTTGGCACAATCCGTAATTCACAGTGTAATTTTGGATTCCTTCATCATCTTCGGCTGGAGACCACATCAGGGTTGATTTTTCCACCTCTCCATTTGAAGCCGCCAAATTCGAAACGGCGCTTGGCGCCATCGGCTTTCCGATACAAGTCCCGGCTTCACACACTTGTCCTTCTGGACAATCTTCGTCAGAACGACAGTAGTTTGGATCCGGTTCACAAAATCCTTCCACACAAATCTCTCCCACCTCACAATCCGGATCTACTTTACATTCCCCTACAATAATCACTCCGGCATTTTGTTCTTCAAGCACGTTCCCCATCATGTCACAGATCGTCGCAGAAAAAGGATATTCTCCTTCTTTTCGTGGAGCCTTCATAGTGGCTACATACGTCTTTTCGTCGAGTGGATTAAATTCAATTTGAATATCATTCACGATCGCTCGTCCACAAGAGAGCTGTTCTCCTCCTCCCAGAAACATTCGAAATTCTTCTCCTGGGAGCAATGGTCCTGTCGGTTCCAATCGAACAGCCAAAACAGACGGCGCAGATCGATCCACCAACACACGAACTTTTTCTGATTGAACGGTTTCATCGAGCACACAAGTCGCTTGGAATTCATGCCAGCCATCCGCCAACGCAGGCGTCTGATACAAGTAACTTTGAGAATCATTCACCGCCAAACTTTCGATCAAAACCGTTGGCCCGTCCATTAATTTTACAACCGAACAATCCACGGTGTCTCCCATGATGGTCAGTCGGGAAGAATTAAACTTTGCTCCTGAAACAGGTTGGGTAATAGAAACCGCCATTTCATCTTCGATGAGGACCGGTCCTTCTTCTTCTGAAACCTGAAACTGGAACTCTCCAGAAATCCGGAAATCTCCCAAATCATGCACAGCCAACGTGTGATCACCAACCGTTCCTAAAGACATAGCCAGATAAAACGTATGGCTCCCCTGATCTTCAAGAGTAAATGTATAATCATTTGGTAATTTTGCCCGGTCGTCACTCGAAGAAAACCGAACCGTTCCTGTAAAATCAGGAACTGGATTTCCGTCTTTGTCTTTGACATCTACCCGAAAGGTAAGACTCTCTCCCTTCATTACCGCAGATTCTACCCCTTCAATAGTAAAATAAGCCGCCGTATTTTCTGCCTCTGGATCGTCAAACAACTGAGCTTTGAGATATGTCCCCAAACTCCCACTCGCTCCTACATTTTTCGGCAAATCTTCTCCATTCAAAAAGAACACAATCTCCGGCTTTTCGTGCAAAATCACATCATCTGCAAACACAGAAATTGTCGACACACCCGGCTCAAATGAACTCACTTTTGCCGTCACTTTCCCTTCTGCGTCAGATTTCGGATTCGCCACGATTCGATCCTCATTTCGAGAAGAGAAAACTTTCACTTCTTTCCCAGGGATAGTATTCCCATATACATCTTTTAGCACGATCCCCACAGTCGCTTCAGTCTCCCCATTTGCAGGAATAGAGGCGTTATGGAGAGACACTTCTGAGCGATATGGAGAAAATGCTTCCGGCGAAATTTCAAACGAAGCCTGATCTGCTCCACTCAAAGCTCCCACCAAATTCAATCCATACACTCCGGCTTCTCGAACATGCATTCCGTAAATGCTTGTCTGGATTCGTCCCCACTCATCCGCAATTCCCTGAAATTGAATCTGCGTT
The DNA here is from genome assembly GCA_050292255.1 of Candidatus Altimarinota bacterium. Lineage (GTDB taxonomy): Bacteria > Patescibacteriota > Gracilibacteria > UBA4473 > UBA4473 > JBNKLH01. The sequence continues at coordinate 5,463 of JBNKLH010000019.1, forward strand.
TCATTCGGTCGAAGAAGGGTAAAATCCACAACTTCTTCCGCCGTGAGACCAGAGACTATTACCGGAACTCCTTTTCCGGCGACAGAATCTCCCACAGAAACAAACAAATCTTGCGCCATAACGGTCGATCCCGACACGAATGCAAACAAGAAGCAAAAGCCAGTTAAAAGAGTCTTCTTCATCAGGCAAAATTCTATCACAGACTGACCCGCTCTCAAATTTTTTAAAAGGGCTTAGAGTTGACTCTCAGCCCTGATAGATCAATTTTATACTTCCGAATCATTATCCACACATCCCATCTAACGTCAGAAGGGAACCATCCGGATAGTAATACCCTTGGTTTTCCGTTCCTATCTGGTCACAAACAGGATCTCCTTTCATCGCGTCATAACACATCGAAGCCCCTACACGCATATCCCCATGAGCAATATGATCATACAGACTTAACCCGTCACAACACTCGGGCGCATCTGGATATACCACTTGGAAATCCCCCTCCTGCACACAGGTCACCAGTGTTACTCCTTCTTCGAGCTCTGGTTCAAAAAATTCAACTCTTGAGAGTTCCTCATTTTTCATTTCTTCTTGCATCAGCATTTGTGCTTGCTCTTGTTGCATTTGCAAGGAATCCTCATAGATCTCTGTCTCCACAGGGATCAGTCGATGCCTATTTTGAGAAAACGGTCCCCACCATTTTGGCGGTTGGTGACGCACAGGATTGGTATCACAATAAAAATTCGGCCCCCAGCAAGTCACGCGTCCTTCCAAAAGCATGCTTGGTCCCTGAAAAGCCAGCAATCCCCAAAAGGCAAAAACCAAAACTGATGTCACCCAATAGGCCGACCGAAATGATATTTTTTTACTCATCGATAAAAAATCTAAGTGCATTCATTTTACACACAAAACCATCTTTCCAACAAATTTCTATAAAATCATTCGCCAAATGACATTCTGATCGCTACAATTTTTGCGAATTTTTAACCCACCTTTTCACTATGAAAAAACGCGTTGCCATCAACGGATTTGGGCGGATTGGTCGAGCAGCCGCACGGATCATTCTTTCTGAGTACTCAGATCAATTGGAGTTAGTCGCTATCAACGACCCATCTCCTACAGAACTCACTGTTCATTTGTTTCAATTCGACAGCAACTACGGAACATACGAAAAAGAAGTTTCTATCGTTGATGGAGGCGATTATATCCAAGTTGGAAACCACAAAATCCGAAGCTTCTCTACACGAGAAATTTCAGAACTGCCTTGGGGAGATCTCAAGGTCGACATTGTTCTTGAATGTACAGGAGTCTTCCGAACCGTTGAAAAATGCCAACCACACTTGGATCAAGGAGCGAAAAAAGTCCTTCTCTCTGCTCCCGCAAAATCTGAAGGATTTGCAACTGTTGTATTGGGAGTGAACGACGAAGAACTCACAGCCGATGCAAAATTTGTCTCCAATGCGTCTTGTACGACAAACTGTCTCGCGCCAGTGGCAAAAGTGTTGAACGATACATTTGGAATCGAATCTGGATTGATGACAACGATCCACGCCTACACAAACGATCAACGAATCTTGGACGTCGGACACAAAGACCTCCGACGAGCTCGAGCTGCTGCGCTCAACATGATCCCGACTTCTACCGGAGCGGCAAAAGCAGTAGGACTTGTCATCCCACAACTCAAAGGAAAACTCAGCGGACTCGCTGTACGTGTCCCAACGCCAACCGTTTCTCTCGTGGACTTGGTGGTAAAATTGAAAAAAGGAGCGACGGCAGAAGAAGTAAACGCAGCTCTTGAAGCGGCTTCAAAGAAAAACCCACACATCCTCGGATTTGAAAAACGGCCATTGGTCTCAAAAGACTACCAAGGAGACGCACGATCTTCTATCGTAGACGCTTCTGAAACAATGGTGATCGACGACATGGTAAAAGTCCTTGCTTGGTACGACAATGAATGGGGATACTCTTGCCGATTCGTGGAGATGGCAACTATGATGTAAATGAGTCCCTACGAGTAATAGCGAGTAGCTGGACGAATTTATCCCGACTTGTTCGGGATCTCAATCAAGCAGATTCAGAAGGCGCGGTTACGGAACCGCGCCTTCTTTTCAATATTCTAAATCCAAAGAGACCGAGATCTCTTTTTTTTCCTACACAAAAATTCTGGATAGCCACAAGGACTATCCAGAATGAATAAATGGTTTGTGAAGAAAATTTTATGTATTTATATCAACTCCTGCACATGCTGGGATCTCCGACCCAGTGGTATAAGTCATGTGTACTAATACGGCCACCGCAGTTTCAGCAATTTCTTCTGGCATTCCTGGTCGGGCTAATGCAATTCTCCCTACCAAATACTCCTGAATCTCCTTCATCTGCTCTGGACTTATGTTTTCCGAGGCTTTGTCGTAAATAGGAGTAAGAATAAGTCCTGGTTGAATAGAATTAACTCTCCAACCTTCAGTTCCATATTCCATTGCCAAGGCCCTCATCGCACCATCTAATCCGGCTTTTGAGGCACAATAATGAGATATCCCCTTAAAGCCAACGGTTGATGCCATTGATGAGTTAAATAATATTGATACATCTTTAGCAAAATAAGGAAGTCCTTCTTTTACGGTTCTAATATTTCCAATTAAGTTAATATTAATAATATCTTCAAATCTTTCCATATAATCTGGATCCGCCATAAAACTGAATCCCGCAATACCGGCATTGCTAAAAAGATAATCAAGACTCCCTGAAAATTTCTTTGAAAAAACATCGTAAAAGTTTTGAATATCCTCTGGATCTCTAACATCAACCACAACTCCCTCTATAATGCTTGGAGAGTTTATTAATGCTTTTTGCTCTTCCAACGATTTTTTCGCTGCCTTAACATTTTTCTCTGATGTGCAAGAGAACAAAACATTCGCACCCAATTCAACTAATAATTGCAATGTAGCAAATCCGATTCCTCCGATAGTGCCACCTGTTACACCAAAATTTTTGTCGTTTAACTTTTTCATAATTTTTCTGTTTTTTGATTTTTTCTAATAATGATTTTTTTTAATTAATAATCAGTAATTCTTCTATCACAAACCAAATAGTCGTCTGATACAACTATCGGTCAAAACAATCGCTCAAAAAGCGATCATCAGCCAATGTTGTAAAAGAACGTGTGTAAAAACACAAAGCCTATTAAACATATTTTAAGAAAAAAGGCAATACTCATATCCAGAAAAAATTCAGGATACAAAAAACCCCATTCCGCAATGCAGGACAGGGTTCATTTTTACCTTTTTTATATTTCCTAACGAAGTTTCTCTATATTGATAAGCTCTTTTTGAAGTTTTACTTCTGATTCGAGCAATTTGAGATTTTGCTCGACGACTTTCATTTTTTCAAAGAAATCTTCGTAAGAATTATCTTTATATAAAGTTTCAAATTCGCCTTTCATCTCTTTTTGGGTCTCCGTATCAAACTTTTCAAAAACCACTTTTGATTTCGTAGCAGCTTGGTCTCCATACAATTCACGCAACACGTTTGAGACATCTTGTCGGATACGTCCCATTTTTCTATTTGCATCTGGATAAAGAGCCAGATCCACATGGTCCACAAAGCTTTTTTCTTTCAATGCCTCCGGATAGACTTCGTATAATCGCGTAAGACTTTGGAATGCTCGCATTTTTTTGTAGATCAATTCCGCTTCTTCAACACTTTTTTGTTCTGCTTCTGTGAATCGGTCTTTCCCAACACTCTCCACATCATCCAACACATTTTGTACTTCTTTTTCTTTGTAGATTAGTTCAATAAAGGTCAGTGATTTCAAATCAGAAAGAGTTTCTGCAATGTCTTTTTTGGTATCTTCTACTTGTTGTTTGATTCCTTTTTCCGCCACTTCGTTCGCAAATTCATGCAATACATCCTTATCCAGTCCTTTTCCGATCTCCGTATCCGCTACCCCTTTCTCATCTAATTGTTTTCGAATACGCACAATTTCATCTCGTTCTTCATCTGTCGAAGTTTCTGGATTGAATTTCGTTACTTTTTCTCGGAAATCCTGAATCATTTGTTTCTTTTCAATCTCATTTTCGAGGCTTGTGAGGATATCAAGGTTTAATACTCCTCGTGTCGTTCCTCCGACTTTATCCCGAATAGATTTCACTTTTTTCAACAATTCACTTCCCACTTTTACATCTGCAAAGGTAATTTCTTTTGGGTTGATACTTGGAAAGTAGAGTTTTTCTTTTTTGTTTTTCACATCATTAATCGTGATCATTGCGTCAATAATTGCATTTTCTTTGGCATTAACCGCCAATTTTTGATCGATCAAAGTTTGGTATTCTTGGAGCTTTGCTTCTCGTGCATCCCCTTTGAGCTTCAAAGCTTCATTTGCCGCTTCAATAGCTTTTCGTCGTTTTCGTTTTCGTTTGATATCCGCAAAATCAGCTTCATTTACTGTTTTTTCAGATCCTTCTTCGTATCGTTTTTTCAAAATATTTAAGGCTGTTTTCGCAGACACAATATCTTCATTATTTAATTCCACTTTTAATTGTCGGGCCTCAATAGCCAATTGGGCCACTTTTACGAGCTCCGCATTTCGTTTTGCGAAACTCTCGGCGGTTACCTCTTTGTTTTTAGAGGCCACGAGTGATCGTCGATATTCTTCGATTAAGAAATCTATGTCTTCTTCTGCAAGCGTGTACTGAGGAGTCTCATTCAGAGCTTTTTGGAGCGCATCAAAGGGCGCATCTCCGGCTTTTACATTTTTTTCATATTTTGAAACCACCTCTTTTAGTTTTGGAATATTCTTCTCAACATACTCATTGTGCCGATCGATATTTGGCGTCAAATCTCCCGTTTCTACATTAATTTTATAAGGATTCTCTTTTTTCCCATTTTTATATAACTCAACTTTTGAGTTTTTCTCTTTCTTCCCTCCTTTTGGTCCTTTCTCTTCTAAATCTTCATTCCAATCATTATTTACATATACCTCGTTCTTCTTTCCTTTCCGAGTGTAATTCACCGTTCCTGAAACATTTGTTTTCTTTTTCTTTCGAGAATAGGTCGGTGTATATTTTCCTTCTTCTACTTCTTTTCCCGTTCCCAGTTCGACAATTTTGATATCTTTTCCAAGAAAGATAAGTGTTTTCCCGTTCAAAGTATCTGGATTGTCCACGTTGATCGGATATTTTGGCCAAGGGTATTTTTCGGTAATCATATCCAGCACGGCAAACGTTTTCTTGTGATGTTTTACTGCCCAAGAATCCTGAGTTTCTCCAAAATAGTCGGCCAATTGCTGGGCAATAAGCTTCCGTCCTTCGAATGTGTATTGAATCTGATCCTTCAATTTATCAATATTTTGTTTTGTAGATTCTGTTTCTACCCATTTCGACAATTGTTCTTTTTCTTGTCCGATTTTATCATAGAATTTTTCTCGTGCTTCTTGCTTTTCGTTCGATGCAGAGCGCACTTCCTTATGCCAATCGAAATGAACTTCTTTGTAACAAAAGAGTCCCCAATCTCCCGAAATCCGATTTTTGAGTAATTTCATCAGGACATTTTACCATAAAACACAAGGAAATACAACCTTGTTTCAGTGGCTTCTCAATACTTTCAGAAAAGAGATTTCCTTTTATTTAGATTTTCCTTTTAGACTTTCCAACATTTTTTCTGTTGGAACTAATAATTCTCGTTCTATCTCCGCAAAAATATGTGCTAACACATCGTC